>CAZHJW010000127.1:0-6838 GCA_964533265.1 uncultured Pedosphaera sp. | reverse complement strand
GCGAATACCATTCATGACACGAGAGAAAAGCTCATCGCCCATCACGGCATTAAGTTCACGGGGAAAGGAGATGGCAATCTGGCAGCCCACAATTCCATTGGCTCTTTCAAAAGTAAGGCGATTGAGGGGAATATCACCGAGGGGAACTAGAAACTCTAATCAGATACCTTCAACCGTTTAAAACCGGACGATTCACTGCGGAAATGAATAGTGGACCATTTCCACAAAACGCGGCCATGGATGTCGGCGGTCACTTTCCAGTCAGCCCATATTTTAGGCGTCAGGCGTTTTTGGTAAGCGGTGAGCTTGAATGTCTCCAGTTTTGCGGCCAGACCGCCGACAGCATAAAGCGGATTGGCCAGTTCCGCTTCAAGCTTGGCGATCTGAAATTCCTCCTGATCAATCCACGCCTTGATCAGCAGGTGTTTTAAGATCAGGTTCACAAGTGGATCCTTGAAGCTCTTATTGGAGTCGAACAAAAACTGGAGGATATACGCAGGTCGCCCATGAATAGTTTCCTCACCGATGAGTTGTGGAGTAAATCGATCGCTATAGCGCTCAATCTGTCGCAGAAGTAGATCGGCATCTCCCTCGACGTTGGCCTGGGTTGGATCACCGCCACCAAGAAACTTGACTTGATTCTCGCGGATTTTCTTCCGCTCCTTCTCCACCTGCTCAGGCGTAGGGTCCTTACCGTCATACATTGTCAGCACAGGATCACGATTGTCGGTAAACGATTGAAAGCGCCGGGTCTGCCGCCGTTCTAAGTTTCCTTTCACGTCAAAATCCTCAATGACAATGTCACGCTCAAACTCGAACACCACACCTTCTGTGGTTCTTTCCCCACGCGCTTTTTCCGCCTTCTGTACACGATCTGCAATTTCCCTCGCCGTAAGCGGTTTCTCCTGGAAGTCGCGAAGTGCTGCCAATAAACCCACTGGCTTGCCTCCAGCCGAATAGCAGCCGGTGCACAACGTCAATAATGCCAGAAACAGCGCTTGTGTCATTATCTTCACCAGGTGGATTCTATGGAATTCACCGCAACTGACTACCAAAAAAGTTTTCCGGTTGCCATCCGCGCAACCTTTGTCATCTTATCCCCATCTATGTTCAAACCCTCTGTTGCTTTCTTGTTTGCCAGCATCTTGCTGGCAGGAAATCTTCCGGCCGCCGAAGTAGAAGGGCCATTGAAGCCACACCTGGAGAAGCCCCATCATGATCTTCAACAGGTTTTCAAGGGTGAACGCTTTGGCAATATTGTGGTCAGCATGAAGGGCACAGTAATTGCCACCTGGGGCACCAGCCATGTGCGCGCCAAGCGCAGCGAAGATGGCGGTAAAACGTGGGGGCCGGAGATTGTAATTGCCAAACCAGGATTCCAAACCGGAGGACTGACAGTGAATGAAACCAATGGTGATATCATCGCGTTTGTCGAGGATCGCCATCCACCGGCACCAATTCACATTTTCCGCAGCAGCGATGACGGCAAATCATGGAAAAAGATTAAAACCAATATTAAGCCCGATTCCAGAGGCAATGCTCCCTCCATGCATATGAATGAGCACGGCATCACTCTTCGTCATGGAAAACACAAAGGCCGACTTATTCGCCCATCACGTTGGTACGCCGGACGCAACCACAACAGCAAGTGGCCTGAACACTACACCAACGCCATCTATAGCGATGATGGAGGTGAAATGTGGCATACCAGCGACCCCTTCCCCGCAAAGGGCACCGGTGAAGCAACCCTAGCTGAGTTAGCAGACGGCACCATCTATTACAACTCACGCCGTCACTGGGCCGAGGAAGGAGCCAACCCGCGGCGGCGCTGGACTGCCACCAGCTCTGATGGCGGCAAAACTTGGAAGAATCTAAAATTTTGTGAAATACTCCCCGATGGACCACAGAATACCAATTACGGCTGCATGGGGGGGCTCACTCGACTCGCAGTAAAAGGACACGACATCTTAGTCTATAGCAACTGCGATAGCCCGAGTGGGCGCGATCATGGGAGTGTTTGGGCCAGTTTCGATGGCGGCAAAACCTGGCCTATCAAGAAATTGGTCTATGAAGGACGGCATGCCTATTCTTCCATTACCTCAGGACGCCCGGGAACCATCACTGAGGGTATGATATTTCATCACTTCGAAGGCGGCCCCAAAGGTGGCTCTACTGTCGCACGCTTTAACCTCGCTTGGATTCTCGATGGAGGAAAACCGACGGGTAATGGAGTCGTTCCAAAGAATTTAAATTAATCTTCTTACAAAAAATATCGTGAAAAAAATACTGCTTAGCCTATTATTAATCATATCAGTCCCTTCAGCTGAATCAGCCGATAAATCTCTCATTGCGGCAATTGAAAAGAGTGGCGGACTGGTTTTGCCTTGGCCCGGAGAAACAGAAAGTTGGGAAGTAGAGTTTCACCTTCGCGGACGCGAACTCACCAACGAGGGCTTGATTAATGTAGCCGCCCTCAAAACCGTAATAGCCCTGAACCTTCGCGATACCCAAATTACCAGTGCGGGACTGGCCCATCTCAAGGGCCTATCCAAACTAAAACGCCTGCATCTTGAACGGACCAAGATCGACGATAGCGGAATCCATCATTTGACGGACCTTCAAAATCTCGAATATTTAAATCTTTACGGGACCAATATTTCAGACAAGGCGCTCGATCAACTCATCGACCTGAAAAACCTGAAGCAACTTTACGTTTGGCAGACCAAAGTGACCGATGCAGGCGTGGATAAATTGAAGAAGGCGGTGCCAAATTTAAAAGTGATACGTGGTGTGGACCTCAGTAAGATCGTAATTGTCAAAAAAACTGAACCCAAGAAGCCGGAGGAAAGCTTGAAATGGATGCCTGAAAGCGGCTCGGTTAAACCCCCATCAAAATCCAAACCCGGCTCTTTCACCATTGTTACATTTCAAAACAAGAAGAACGTAAATATCAAGCTTTACTGGATTGATTATGGTGGCAGCAAAAAACTATATGGTGAAATTGCCAAAGGGGAGGAACGCAAACAGAACACCTATTCGGAAGCGGTATGGCTGGTGACCGATGATAAGGATAACCCTTTGGGTTATTTTGTGGCAGGCACCAAGGAAGCCTTAGCGGTTATCCCCAAGTAGGATCCGTTTGTTCGCTTGAGAATTATACCCAATTTTGCTAAATTTTTTGTTCGTTTCTTGCGTCTCAAGAAAGGATGTTAAGCTTACAGCATAACCGCCGTGACTTCCTTCGCTCCAGCGTGGGGTTGGCTGGACTTACCTTACCCACTTTTTTAAAGGCAGCAGCCAGCACCACTACCCCACAACGCAAAGCCAAGTCCTGCATCATTATCTATACTTGGGGTGGCATGAGTCACTATGAGTCGTTCGATCCGAAACCGGATGCGCCCACTGAAATCCGTGGCGAATTTAAGCATATCAAAACTGCTACACCGGGAATCCATTTCTGTGAACACCTCCCTTTGTTGGCCAAACATTCCGAAAAATTGGCAATCGTGCGTTCTGTCCACCACAAACATGGCGGACACGGATCAGGCATGTATGTCAATATGACCGGCCATAATCCAGTAGGCGGAGTAACGGCCAAAGGACGTAAAAACTGGCCCTCGCTGGCCTCCATGATCTCATATTTTCACAATCCAGCCATGGGGACTCCGCGCGCGATCCGAATGCCCTACTCCATGTTCGATAACGGCGGACAGCAAGCTGGCGAAGGCGCCGGATGGATGGGATCCAAATATGATCCGATTCTCGTACGCACCCCTGCCGGTAAACCATGGGGAGGAGTAAACCGTTACACCGATCGCGAACTGAACCTGAAACTGAATCTGGACAAAAACCGCATTGACGACCGCCGCAACTTGCTCAACCAACTTGATAAGGCTCGCACTGAAGAAACTGCTTACGAGCAACTTGACCACTATTCGCGCATGGCTGCTGACATGCTCCTCGGTTCCCCTGTCAGAAAAGCCTATGACCTGGAAAAAGAGGACCCACGCATACGCGCCATGTATGGCGATCACATGGGAGGCCAATCCCTTTTACTTGCCCGACGTTTAGTAGAAGCGGGAGTGCCGGTGGTTCAAACCCTCCTTTCAGCGAGCGATCTGGCCGGTGGCAGTGGAGATAATTGGGACACCCACCGCAACCACTTCCCAAAAATGAAGGACCGACTCCTGCCGGTCTTTGATAAAGCCGTTTCTGCTCTGCTTACTGACCTCGACATGCGTGGAATGCTTGAGGAAACTCTTCTGGTATTTCTGACTGATTTCGGGCGCACACCGAAAATCAATAAAAATGGCGGACGAGATCACTTTCCTAACGTCTACTCCCTCGCCTTTGCCGGAGGAGGAATACAAGGGGGCCAAGTTTACGGTGCCAGTAATCGAAAGGGGACTGAACCCGCTGCGGGGGCCTGTTCCCCGGCCGATATTCATGCTACCGCATTAAAGACCATGGGCATTGATCCACTCACTGAACTGCACGATGTCCTTGATCGACCTTTTCAACTTTGTGACGGCAATCCCCTGCCTTTGTTCTAGCTCATTGAAAATGAGCTTTCTACCGGGAATCTAATCCTTACAATCGCCCCATGACCCCTGAGGATAAAGCAAAAGGACTGGACGTTGAATTTACTGAACAAGAACCGGGCTACCTAAACCTGTGTATCCGTAGCGGAAATCTACTCATCACTTCCGGGCACACCAGCACCGCCACCGGCGTGCTGGGCGCTGGCTTGTCCGTCGAGGAGGGCTACGCGGCTGCCGAGGATTGTGCGAAGAAGATATTAAATTCTGTGCACAACGCGCATGGCACCATCAACGGGCTGAAAGTAATCAAGCTACTGGGCTGTGTGTATTCCGCCCCGGACTTCACTGACCAACATCTGGTAATCAACGGAGCCTCCGACCTATTACACAAGATTTACGGCAAAGACGGTAATGGCTATCACGCGCGCAGCGCGCTCGGCTTTGCTGCGCTCCCCACTGGAGCAGCAGTAGAAGTGGAAGCTATCTTCGAAATCATTGAATGATGATACGTGCCTTATTCCTAGCTCTCTTTTGTTTGAGCTTCAACTCACTGCAATCCAAGCCCCCGAACATCATTTTTGTCCTGGCTGATGATCTTGGCTGGGCAGAATTAGGGTGCTACGGAAATAAATTTAACGAGACACCGCATTTGGATGCACTCGCCAAGCGCGGACTACGCTTTACCCATGCTTACGCCTCGGCCCCCGTTTGTTCGCCTTATCGTGCCGCGTTTCTGACCGGCCAATATCCTGCACGGGTAGGCATTCTAGATTATCTGAGGCCTGATTCAGAGAATGGCCTCTCCACTCAACACATCACGTTGCCCGAGATGTTTCAAAATAACGGCTACACCACGGGCATGATCGGTAAATGGCACCTCTCAGGCTATAAATATCATGGTGCCAAAACAGTAGTACGCCCCACTGACCACGGCTTTAGTTGGAATATCGGCAGCGAAATTAAAGGCGTTGGAAATGGGGCGAATTTTTTCCCATATGTCTTCCGAACCCAACCCGTTAGCTGGATTGATTTGTCTAAGAACAAACTCGGCAAGGATGAGTATCTGACCGACCGACTCAATCATGAAGCCGTCGGATTTATCGAAAAAAACAAGGACAAACCTTTCTTTCTCTATCTCGCCCACTACGCCCCTCACACGATTTTAAACGGGAGGCCTGATCTAGTGGACAAATACCAAAAGAAACATCCTCCGGGTAAAAGCACCCGAGACCGATGCTATCTATGCAAGGATTCAGGACATGAAGGCGATGCATTAAACCATTGGGCAGGCGATCATAATCCTCACTTGGGCGCCATGCTCGAAAGTATTGATAATGGCATCGGGCTCATCGTGAAAAAGCTCAAACAACTCGACTTGGAAGAAAACACCATTTTAATTTTCAGTAGTGACAATGGAGGCGAAACCAAGGTCACCTCCAATGCCCCCTTACGCGGTGGTAAAAGCCAACTTTATGAGGGAGGTATCAGAGTTCCTCTCATTGTTAGCTGGCCCGGAGAAACCCCTTCAGGCAAGACATCAGAACAACCAACCTCAAACGTCGATTTCTACCCCACTCTACTCACTGCAGCCGACATTGATCCTGACAAAAAACAGACGCTCGATGGCGTATCGATGATGCAAACCTGGCGTGATCCGGATGCCGCACCCAAGCGCGAAGCATTGCACTGGCATTACCCGCTGGAAAAACCACACTTCCTCGGCGGACGATCCGGGGGCGCCATTCGAGTAGGTGACTGGAAGTTGATTGAGAATTTCGATGATAATACAGTCGAACTCTTCCATCTTGCCAGCGACTCAGGCGAACAGACCAATCTTTCCAGCCAACGCCCCAATAAACGCCGCGAATTACTGGCCCAATTGATTAAATGGCGCAAGTCCATTGGAGCCACTAAAGACGCACCCAAAAGGTAAATACCTATTTGCCTCTGTATTATTGAAAACCAGTTTCAAATCAGCTCTCCGAACGTTCGATTCAGAATACTGTGCGGGGCGGACAGGTGAAGACTCGATGCCTCTGGATCGCTTCTCATTTGGGTGATAACACAGGGCTCTCATTACATAAAATCCTCGATTTGAAGAAACCAATCCACTTAATCTGCGTCCACCACGCCTATACAATAATAGAATTTATGACCAGACGATATATTATTGCATTCATTGCCGTAGTTTCTTTTAGCGCCCTTTCTGAGGACTGGACGCAATGGAGAGGCTCAAATCGAAACGGAGTTGTAGAAGGCAACGAGTGGCCAGCCACCCTGGATCAATCAAACCTGAA
>CAZHJW010000126.1:0-6902 GCA_964533265.1 uncultured Pedosphaera sp. | reverse complement strand
ACTGCGAAGCGATAGGCAAGCATGGTGCCAAACTGATTCGTAACGGTATGCGAATACTTACCCATTGCAACGCGGGCTGGCTTGCTTTTGTGGATATTGGCAGCGCCACCGCACCCATGTATTCTGCGCAGGCAATGGGGAAAGATTTTCACGTGTACTGTGACGAAACGCGCCCGCGGTCGCAGGGAGCCGCGCTGACTGCGTGGGAACTCGATCAGCAAGGCATAAGCCATGAAGTGATCGCCGACAATGCCGCAGGGTATTTAATGCAGCGCGGTGAAATTGACCTAGTGATTGTGGGCAGCGATCGTACGCTCGGGCGTACGGGTGAGGTAGCAAACAAGATTGGCACTTACACTAAGGCAGTGCTGGCGGCGCGACATAAAATACCGTTTTACGTGGCTATCCCGCTCTCGACCATCGATTGGACGTTGCGTAAAGGGATGGAGATTCCCATTGAGGAGCGTGATGGTGACGAGGTGTTGGGTGCGTGGGGAACTGATGCGCGAGGAACTTTACGCTATGTACGCGTGGCTAATCCTAAAAGTGATGCGCGTAATCCAGCTTTTGATGTAACCCCTCCCGAACTAGTTACAGGCATCATTACTCCCACTGGTATCTACAAGCCACGTGAGTTGTGGAAATTCCGTCGTAAGTTGGGCGGGGGGTAACAAAATTGACTTTTTCCTTTTCGCCGATACAGTCGGCGCTCCTCCGAGGCGGGGTAGCCAAGTGGTAAGGCAGGGCTCTGCAAAAGCTCCATCGTCGGTTCGATTCCGACCCTCGCCTCCATTTTTATTTTTCCTTTAACTCGTCCGGCTGGAGATGGATTGTGAGCTTGTGAAATAAATCACAAAATCGCTTGCAAGATGCTTCTAGATTCGTAGGATTCGCGCCGGACGGTTCTTATTGGATGTCTAACGTATTCCCTAAATGGACCAATCGTCTGCCCTTGATCCTAGTGGTGGGTGGTTTGGTGACTGGTGCCTGTGTTGTTGCAGGAGTTACCTATTATTTTACCCCGAAATATGCTCGGGTAGGGTATCAGCCCATTCAACCAGTTTCCTTCTCTCACGAGATCCACGCAGGACAAATGGGTATTGACTGCCGGTACTGCCACAACGACGTGGACAAGTCTTGGTTTTCTAACATTCCTTCGGCTGAGACGTGCATGAAATGTCACGCCACGGTGTTGGCAGACGATCCGCGACTTGAGCCAATCCGAAAGAGCTTTACCGAAAACAAGCCGATACCCTGGGTGCAGATTCACAAGACCCCGGACTATGTTTATTTTAACCACGCTGTTCATGTGAACCGGGGTGTTTCCTGCGTGAAATGCCACGGTAAGGTCGATGAGATGGATGAGGTAAAGCATTCCAAGTCTCTGAGCATGACCTTCTGCCTCGAATGTCACCGTAACCCTCATGAAAATGTTCGACCCCAAAATGAGGTGTTCAACTTAAACTGGGAACCACCTTCGGAGTGGGCTGCTGAGCGTGAAGGTCAGGAGTTGGTAGATCAAATGAAGATACGTTCTTCAGAAACCTGTTCAGCCTGCCACCGTTAAGCTCATGAAAACTTCTTCAAAAACAGGTCAGATTGGGAGCGCTGCTGAATCGCGTTATTGGCGAAGCATTGGCGAATCCATGGGTGAGGTGGAACAACCGGACTGGGCCGATCGTGAGTTTCCGGAGGGAGCTCAGGAATTGTCCGAGGACTTTTCGCGTCGTGATTTTTTGAAACTGATGAGCGCTTCGGCCGGGCTGGCCGGTGCGGGCATGCTGGGAGTGGGATGTCGCCGACCTGAGGAACATATTGTTCCTTTTGGAAACGAACAAAGTGATACTCAAAATTACGTACATGGCGTGCCAATGCATTTTGCGACAGCCATGCCCACGCGGACTGGAGCCGTTCCGCTTCTTGCCCTATCCAATGAAGGTCGCCCCACCAAGGTTGAGGGCAATTCGAACGTGCCCGGGTGCAGTGGAGCTACCGATCTCTTCGCACAGGCTTCTATATTGAATCTTTACGATCCGGATCGTGCCCGGGAATACACCTTTAACGGTAAAAGGACGAGCAAGGCTGATACCGTGCAACAGCTGGTAACCTTGTCGAAGGATGACAAAAAGACCGCTTTCCTGATGCCTGCAGCCAACTCGCCTTCGCGGGATCGCATGATTGGAAAAATTCGCGAAAGGTTGGGAGGCAAGGTTGCCTTTTATGTACACGAGGCGATTGATTTCGGAGTGCATCATCGTGGAGCAACACTCGCCTTTGGTCAGTCTGTAAAACCCTACTGGAAGCTTGATGAAGCCCAAGTCATACTTTCTTTGGACTGCGACTTTCTGGGAACTGAGGAGGGATCCGAGCGTTTTGCCGGGGATTTTGCCCGTGGTCGGAAAGTGGCTAAGAAGACCGATTCTATGAGTCGGCTTTATTCGGTGGAGGCGCTGTTAACCCAGACAGGTGCCAATGCAGATCATAGGCTTCGTGCCAACGCCATGGCTATTCCGGCAGCAGCAGCGTTCCTTGCCAATCAACTCGGTCAAGAGATTGAGGCGTCAGCTGCTACTAAGCTTACGGAGAAACAACAAGAGTGGTTGCGTGCCTGTGCTGACGATCTCAAGGCACATGAAGGCAAGGGATTGGTTGTTGCCGGTTATCGGCAGCCTGAAGCGGTCCATCAACTGGTGCATATCATTAACGGTGCACTCGGTAATAACGGTAAGACCGTTGAGTTTCTCCCTGCTGAAGTAAATGAAAATGGCTCGCTTACAGATTTAGTGAGTGACCTAGGGAAGTTCGATCGAGTCATTAATCTGGGTTGCAATCCAGTGTATGATGGTGGTGCAGATTTGAATACCGATGCAGTCGTGAAGCAGACGGCTTTTCGATTGACCCATTTCAAGAAGGACGAGTCACACTCGCAGTCGGACATCAGTGCGCCGCGGGCGCATTATCTTGAAAGTTGGGGAGATGCTCGTACAGCTAATGGCACGATTGTCCCGATCCAACCGCTGATTACGCCACTCTTTGATGCGATGACTGAGCTCGAGGTGTTGTCTATATTCGCTTCACCGGATATTCCTCAATCGGCGCATGAAGTGGTGCAAAAAACCTTTAATGGCGATAGCTGGGAACGCTATTTGCATGACGGTTACCAGGAGGGTACCGCCTATAACCCGGTGAGCAGTTTAACGTTGGCTGAGACCAAAGTCAGTTTCTCCGGATTGCCGATCCTGAACAAAGACGAACTTGAGGTGGTGTTCACGCGTGATTACAGCGTGGATGATGGCAGCTATGCAAACAACGGCTGGTGTCAGGAATTGCCTGACCCCATTAACAAGATCGCTTGGGATAATGTTTTGAGTGTGAGCCGAAAAACGGCTGATAATCGTAGCCTGAAGAATGGAAAGTTGGCCACGGTGAAGGTGGGAACCCGTGAAGTAACAGGTCCAGTTTGGATTCAGCCAGGGATGGCTGATAACACAGTTGCTCTCCCTCTGGGTTATGATCGTAAGGGCGAGTTCCGCGTAGCCAATTTTCAGTATGAGGGTGGCTCAAAGGATATACCGGTGGGCGGATATAATGCCTATAAAGTTCGGGCTACCAGTGCGGTGAATGTGGACAAGGCGGGAATTTCCGGTTCCAGCAAGGATTACCCTCTCTCTAGTACGCAGGAACACTGGTCCATGGAAGGGCGCCCCATCGTACGCGAGGCTACGCTGGATGAATTCAGGAAATCAGAAGCCAAGAAAGAAGAGGCGACAAAGAAGGGCGAATACAATGAGAAAAATTTCTTCCCCGACAATATGGGTATTGGGTCGCATGCTCGAAATGAAGGTGAGATTTATCAGCACCCCTATAAGGAAAGGCCAAGACTGGCCAGTGATGTGCACCAGTGGGGCATGTCTATTGACCTTACCGCCTGTAATGGATGTAACGCTTGCGTAATCGCCTGTCAGAGTGAGAACAATATTCCGATTGTAGGCAAGGAGCAGGTGGCCAAGGGGCGCGAAATGCACTGGCTGCGTATTGACCGGTATTACACCGGCCGAAACCATGATCCCAAGGCCTCTGCGGGCTGGATTAAGGATCAGGGCCAAAATGGGGATGATGAACAGCACGCCGAGGAGTGGATTGATGATCCTCAGGTAGTAAACCAGCCAATGGCCTGCCAGCATTGTGAAAATGCCCCCTGTGAGAGTGTTTGCCCGGTTAATGCCACGGTTCACGATGAAGAGGGACTCAACGTAATGGTGTACAACCGCTGTGTGGGGACACGGTATTGTTCTAATAACTGCGCATGGAAAGTGCGCCGTTTCAATTTCTTTGATTATAACAAACGTCCCATTGAGAATTTATACCGCTCCTCTGCCATGCTTAAACCCTCTATTGCATTGGACTGGATCGTCAGTCGCGAGAAATCGAACCGTAAGGAGGATGAATGGGATTTGCTGAAGCTGGCCAAGAACCCGGATGTATCGGTTCGTATGCGCGGAGTAATGGAGAAGTGCACCTATTGTGTGCAACGCATCGAGTCCACGAAAATAAATAAAAAGGTGGCCGCAGGTTCGGGTGATAATGTTCAGGTGGTGGATGAAGACGGCTTAAAGACGGCTTGTCAGCAGGTTTGTCCGGCTGAGGCGATTAGTTTCGGCAACCTAATGGAAGATGGCTCGGAGGTAAACGTGCAGAAAGACAATCCTCGCAACTATGAAACGCTGGACTTTCTAGACAACAAAACGCGTACCACTTATTTAGCTAAGGTACGTAATCCTAACGCCAAGATGCCTGATGCTTACAATAAAACTTTTAGCACATCCGAGTATCATCCGGAGAATGCTCATGACACTCATCATGATGGGCACGAAGAGAAAGGTGACGATCATAAATGAGTGAGCCATCGGCTCAAGCTCAGGTGGAAACGCATACTCCCAAGGAGTTGGTGCGTCAGCCGCTAGTGTTGAACAACCGCCCGCTCGGTTGGATTACTGATCAAGTGGCCGGTATTGTGGAAGGGAACATGCCTGGATGGTGGAATGTTGCTTTTGCTATAAGTTTTCTCGTGATGATGATGTGTTTCAGCTACATCGGTTATCTCATCTTTACGGGAGTCGGTGTATGGGGGCTGAATCATCCCGTCGCTTGGGGTTGGGCGATTGTGAACTTCGTGTTTTGGATTGGCATTGGTCACGCGGGGACTTTGATTTCGGCGATTCTCTTTTTGTTGCGTCAGAAATGGCGAACATCCATTAACCGTACCGCGGAGGCCATGACGATTTTTGCGGTGATTTGCGCCGGTATCTTCCCGGGTATTCACGTGGGCCGCGTTTGGCTTGCGTGGTGGCTCTTGCCCATACCCAATGCGAACTCTATTTGGCCCCAGTTCCGCTCGCCGCTTCTCTGGGATGTGTTTGCGGTTTCGACTTACTTCACTGTTTCTCTGCTGTTCTGGTACATGGGTTTAATACCTGATTTGGCCACGATTCGTGATCGCCTTCGCAAAAACGCTGATAAATGTACGACCGGCTGTCAAAAGCTGATCAATAAAGTGAAGCAATACCTTTATGGGATTTTCTCAATGGGATGGATAGGTAGTAATCGCCACTGGCGCAATTATGAAAAAGCATACTTGCTACTGGCTGGCCTAAGTACGCCCTTGGTGTTATCGGTACATTCGATCGTGTCTTTTGACTTTGCGGTCTCCCAAGTGCCCGGGTGGCACACCACAATTTTCCCGCCTTACTTTGTGGCTGGTGCGATCTTCTCTGGTTTCGGCATGGTGCTCACACTGATGATTCCCATGCGCACACTTTTCAAGCTGGAAGAAATCATCACCATACGCCATTTGGAGCTGATGTGTAAGGTGATCATGGCCACCGGCAGCATCGTGGGTTACGCTTATGGTATGGAATTCTTTATCGCCTGGTATGGCGGCAACCCCTATGAGCTGTATGCCTTTAAGAATCGCGCCTTTGGGCCCTATTGGTGGGCTTACTGGACCATGATTGGTTGCAATGTGATCAGTCCGCAGCTTTTTTGGTTTAGGTGGTGCCGGACATCTCCATGGTTCATTTTTGTGGTTTCAATTTTTGTAAATATTGGCATGTGGTTTGAGCGCTTTGTGATTGTAGTAACTTCACTGCATCGCGATTATCTCCCATCCAGCTGGGGTTATTACAGCCCGACCGAGGTGGATATACTTACCTTTGTGGGGACGTTCGGTCTCTTCATGACGCTATTCTTGTTGTTCGTCCGGTATTTGCCGACGATATGTATTTTTGAAGTGAAAGGCGTGACACCGCAGGCTGATCCGCATGCCAAAGAAGGCGGAGCCGATAAGGTGGAAGGAGGTTCTCACTGATGAGTAAGCCCTTTGCTATTATGGCTGAGTATGAAACTCCGGCTGAGATCATGGCCGCAGCCAAGAAGGTGCATGCCGAGGGTTATCAGAAATGGGATGTCCACTCTCCTTTTCCTATTCATGGCATGGATGATGCGATGGGACTGGATAATGCCAAGGTGGGTTGGTTTACGTTTGTTGGGGGTTTGACTGGGTTAACGCTGGGTATGGTCATGATTTATTTCATGAACAAGTTTGACTACGATATTGTGGTTGGAGGGAAACCTCTTTTTAGCGGGTTTTACGCTTTCCCCGTAGCTTATGAGCTCACCATTCTCTTGGGAGCCTTCGGATCTCTGGGAGGCATGTTTATTCTGAACCGCTTGCCACGGCATCATCATCCGCTACTTGCCAATGCGCGGTTTGCTGATGTGACCGATGACAAGTTTTACGTCGTAATCGAGTGTGAGGACGGGCTCTACGATGAACAGGCTACACGTTCTCTTTTGGAGAACACCGGAGCTCAACACATTGAAATGGTGGAGGACGCACAATG
>CAZHJW010000125.1:2937-6927 GCA_964533265.1 uncultured Pedosphaera sp. | reverse complement strand
GCAGGCAACGCTTCCCACAGAACCTGAGGTTTGTTTTCCGCCAGTCCATTGGCCACATATTTTATGGTGCCTTCAGGTGTTGCAAAGGGATCTCCACCTATAAACCCTTTGATATAGGGCCAACCAAAGTAAATGCCCGCTCCCAAGCCGGCGATAAGCACCACTGCAATCCCTGCAATCTTGGCAATTTTTTTCTTACCGGCAGGCCCGGAACTGCTAGCTGCAGGACGGGCTGCTGCGGGTGCCTGTGAGGCTGAGGCGCCTGAGGGAACTGCATCACCCTGTGGTGCTGGAGGAGGTTTACCCATAGCAATAAGGTCGTATCGGTTGAATGACTGCGAGAACGTTAGACCACCAAAAAGAATCTGTGTCCAACGCAAACTGAAAAATAGGACCGATGAAAAGAAATAGGGGTAGCAATGCTACCCCAGCTCCCCGAGCTGAACTGACCTCTTTAGTTTAACATACTTATTTGTTTGTTTTAGAGTCGGTTCAAACCCTGTATGTACATTGTACATAGCATTGCGCATGCCAAAGAGAGCTACTACAAAACAGGGGATATTTAAGCAGAATTAGCAATCGAATGTACGATCACCCCGTGGATGCGTGGGATTTGCGCGAAACTCAAAAAAAACGCGCGACCCATAAGTCGCGCGTGTGAAAATTGATAAAAAATAATTACTTTTGTTTTGCACCCTGCTCAATCCAGCGCTTGATCAAGGCCGCCACAGGCTCGGATAAACGATTCCCCTTTGGAGGCATGCGTTCATCATCACTATCTGGCAAACTGATACGCCCAAGTAAATGACTCTCACCCACCTTGCCAGCAATCACAACCGCCTCACCATCGGCACCTTTCTGCAATTCAGCAAAGCTATCGAGCCTGAGTTTGCCTTTTTGTTTATCCTTACCATGACATTCTGTGCAGCGTCTCTGGATGACGGGTAAAATATCCTTATCGTATTTGGGCTCCTTAATGGCCGCATATTTTTCAGCTTCAGCCTTGGCCGCTTTAGCCGCAGACTCCTTCGCCGTTTTCTCTGAAGCTGCACGCTGCATCTTCAAGCGTGCAATAATGTTCACGCTCTTGAAGTCCTTATCCACGCCGATGTTAATGGAAAGATCCTTATTGCCAGCCTTAGCCATTGCCTCCTGAAAGCTCTTGGCCTTGCCTTCTGTCACTTTGGTTTGCCAAAGGTACAGGGCTTTGAGTTTCTTCAGTTTTTTGAGCTTATCCAAGCCTCCATCAGTGACTGTCGTCTTGTAGAGATTCAAATATTCCAAACTATCAATCGCACCCACTGTATCGAGCGCCTTGTCAGTGATCTTGGTTTTCTCCAAATGCAGCCTCTTGAGTTTAGCCAAGCCTTTGATCGGTGTGATCCAGGAATCATCGGCATCGGGATGTTGGAATGAAATCTCAACTGCATTGCCCAGTTCGGACAAAAGTTTGGCATCTGCCGCAGTAAATCCTTTCTCCTTGTTGAAAAGATTCTTTGTTATGGTGACGTTATATTCCTTGGAATCTTTGGCCACGTAAAGCACACGCCCTCCAAGTTTTTCAATAGCCGCAATGGCAGATTTTTCATCAGCCCGTGCCAATCCAATTGTAGAGAGTAACGCAACAGTAAGGAAAAGATATTTCATTAATTTCATTTCGGGTCCGCCCCGAACCGTACCAAGTGGCTCCGAAAGATCAACTGTAAGTTGGGTTATTTCTGGGGACCAGTTTGCGCTTTCAGAATATAGTCCACCAACGGTGCTGGGTCAGCAAGGCTATGGGGATGATGCCCAACGCCCTCTTTATGAATTACTTTAATTGCGCCCCCCAGCTTCCTGTATCGGCTCTCAAGTATGGAAGTGTTTTCAGACACAGGCACTACAAGATCCGCGTCTCCCACCACATGAATCAGAGGCACCCCCGCCTTTGCAAGAGGGGCTAATCCATCAATCGGGTTCCCCTTGAACTTCAAGGCCTCCTCCTGTGTAAATCCGTATGCCTTCAAGCACGCTTGCCACGCGCGACCTCCTCCCTTGCCTTTACCTTTGCCTCCAGGCCAGCTTTTGAAATCGCAGACCGGTGCATCGCCATAAATGCATGATACCCGGGACGGGTTTGCCTTAGCCCAGTTGTAGATAATCAATCCCCCGCGACTCATCCCCTCCAATACCGGCCGCTTATTGAAGTCGTGTTTAGTTGTCACAAACACGTAGAAGTCATTCCAGCGCTTCACGGCACTCGGATTGCCGAAGAGATTGCCTACTTCGCAATAAGCCACATGCCAACCTAGCTTGAGCAATGCCTTATCCAGTTGTGGCTGGTGCCCCCAAAATCGGGCACGCCAAATCCACGGCTTACCAGACGCAGTTTTCTTTGGTTCCACCACTTTGCAGCGCACACGTTCCAGTGCAAAATCATGCATCGCAAATCCGTGAAAATTACCGCGTTTCCCTTCAAACTCCACCGCACACAGGGAATTCGCAACCAACGCCAACGCTATTATTATTCGCATGAGCAAAGTTTACCCGCATGTTATGATTTTGACACTGGAAATCCCTTGCCCCAAATACTTCAATCCTTCAGGTTGTTTTCTCTCATGGCATTCATTATCATGAAAATCAGTTTGAAATACTGGATAGGTGGTGGAATCGCCCTTTGTATCCTCATGGCTTACATGAAGCCGCGCTGAATCCTCCTCTCCTATTCCTTCTTCCCGACATTATTGTTGATAGTGCAACCAGGCAAGGCTTGCTGAAGCTTCTCTATTTCGTTCCTCGTAAGATGGGTATTATCAAATAAGCCGATTGTTTCGAGCTTGGACAGACCATACAACGGACTCAAATCAGATATTTGATTTGCCGACAAATCCAGCGCCACCAGATTCTCCAATTCCTTCAACGGATCAAGTCGCGCGATTCCGTTATTCCCCAGATACAGATATTTTAGATGGTTCAATTGAGCCAACGGTTTGAGATCGGAAACCTGATTGGAATCGCAACTCAACAAATTTAATTCTGTCAGTGCGGCCAAAGGTGAAAGGTCTTCCAACTTGTTCCCATCCAGAGTGAGAGCCAGTAACTTCCGGTGTTTTGACAAGGGCTGGAGTTTACTAAGTCTGTTATTGGACAGGTAGAGGGAAGTGAAATGTGTAAGCTGAGATAAACATGTAATATCAGAAAGATTGCGGCCGGTTAAATCAAGCTGCTCAAGTTGCTCCACTTCTTCAATTAACAAAACCGGCGCCGCACGCGAAGGAACCAACTTGAGGCCTCTGGAACCAGTTTTTGCATTATTTTTTCTTTTCCGTAATACCGCATCGATAGTTGAACCGATACGCAATTGGTTTGGATCCTTTCGATCAAACCGGACCGCCTTCCTTTCTTTTACTTCGGACTTAATCAACGGCTCCTCAGAAATCTTTTCTACGAGGATCTCGTTTGACGACGTAGCTGGAATCGGCGGCGAAACATCCTCCTTTGAACCATTGACAGGTTTCCCACAGCCTAACCCAATGAGTAACAGTGATAAAGTAATTGGAAGGAGCAGAGACACTTTTATGTGCGTCCGGCGGCCTTGATGAAAGGCTTTAGTTCACGCATTAGTTTTCGAAAAGCATCCAACGTAACCTGCTGAGCTCCATCACTCCACGCCTCTGCTGGATTGGGATGCACCTCAATCAAAAGTGCATCAGCCCCCATAGAAACCGCTCCCTTACACATGGCAACAATCAGATCAGCCCGCCCACACCCCTGACTCGGGTCAACCACCACTGGACAGTGTGACTGTTTTTTTACTGCAGCTACTGCGGAAAGATCGAGCGTATTTCTCGTATATGTTTCAAAAGTACGAATCCCGCGCTCACAAAACATCAGTGATGGATTCTCATTGGCTAAAACATATTCACCAGCCAAAAGCCATTCTTCAATCCGCATGGACATACCGCGCTTCAAGAGAACAGGTTTTCCAGTCTTAGCCGCAGCAATGAGCAA
>CAZHJW010000125.1:0-2837 GCA_964533265.1 uncultured Pedosphaera sp. | reverse complement strand
CTTGGTCAGGTTTGGCTTAAGAACGATTATCATTTGTTTGAATGCACGCTAAAGACAGCCCTTATCAAGGTCAATTCTCAACGAGAATACCATCCCCACATATACTTGCCTGAAACCTGGGCTTCCACTATGTTGAGTACATGAATAAGACGTTTAGCCTGATTGGAGCATTATTTTTGTCTCTGACCCTTAACGCAGTCGAACCAACACTCGAAAACAGCAAGGTCCGCGAAGTACTCAACGCAATGCAAGGAAAGCCGGCTCCTGAACTCAAGCTAGATGGCTGGATGAATACCAAAGCCTTGGATCTGAAAAAACTTAAAGGGAAAATCGTCGTTTTGGACTTCTGGGCTACATGGTGTGGCCCATGCATTGCTTCCATACCCCACACTAACGAAATGATGAAAAAGTATGCCGACAAAGGTGTGGTCATTATTGGGGTATGTCATCAACGTGGAGCAGAAAAAATGGAAGCGACTGCTGAAGACAAAGGCATTAAGTATCCGATTGCTGTGGATAAAGGCACTAACGAAGCCTACAAGGCCAACAGTTTTCCTGACTACTACATTATTGACCGGAAAGGCAATCTTCGCTGGGCCGACATCGTCAATCGTGATGTGGAAAAGGCCATTGAACACCTTTTGGCTGAGTAAGAACGCCTTCGCCTGGATTTATCCCATGGATTCATTGGCAGAAGCCTGTGCCCTCCATCGGTCCATAAAATGGAAAGGCAAATAGGCTACGGTAAACATGCCAACTGATACTAGTTCTAAAACGGGTATGTACCATGGCCATGGAGCAAAGAAAAACGGCGTATCCGCCTCGGGAGCTTCCAACAGAAACGCATAGTTTGCGCCCCCCAAGGCAATATTGACTACGGCCAATATTACAAGTGTCACGTTGAAAGCTTTAAAAGCTCGCCATATTGATTTCCATTCTGGACGCATCTTAAGCACCAGTGTCGCATAAAGAACCAACCAGATTGCCCCACAGTGAGAAACAAAATATCCGATAAAGCCAAATGAAGGGAAAGCCCACTTGATATCCGGCGTAAGAATCGAATTTAAAGTGGCAGCAAACCCCCAGAAATAAGCCATTTCATAGGCCAACTGGGAGCGCCGGCATATGGCGATCATGCTGCAAAACAAAGCCAAGGGACATATATTGATCGGAAGTGAGTGATGAAGGAATTCGGTCATGGTCTCACAAGTAGAGTAATGAAAAATACGGTACGCAATCTCATGGAGAAACAATAGCCCTACCAAAATATAAGCCACGCGATCTTTCCACAAATCCCCCTCTTTAGATTTGAGAACCCACCAAAGCACCACCGGCACCAAGGGCGTCATTGCAATGGCTGCCCAATGAGGCGTATCGAAATAGGGAATATGGGCGATCATTGAGGCGCCAGTCATGAGCCATCCTCCTTTGGATGCTTACTTTTTGCCTCCCGAAAGTTTGGCCGCTTTGTTGGGCATGGAATCAATAGCAGCCTGCAATATCTTGCGTGTCTGGCCCGCTTTTTTATTGGCGCCGATTTTCAGGGGTGTTTTCTCGTAGCGATCCTTAACGGCATAAAGCGTGCCATTACGGTACAATTTAAAATGCTGGTTCTGCGCCCAAACGATCTCATTTTTATTAACGCCCTGTCCATGCTTTGCCGCAGCAGCTCTATATTTTGGATAGTAATACTGGAAGATCCATTGGCGCGGATTACCTTTCTTGCCCTGGCACTGCGGCCAGAAGCTGCGGCCATCAAGTTTCACATTGGGTAGATCCGCACATGTAATATCGGCAATCGTCGGAAGCATGTCTGAAAAATCAACCAGATCATCACTCACAATCCCTTCAGGGACAGTGCCCGGGCAGTTGATAATTAAAGGAGCATGTGTGCCGCCATCGGTCGCGTAGGCCTTCTCCCCCTTACGCTCTTCACTGCCGAAGGGATAAGTTAAGGCACGATGAGTGCCATTATCGGTGGTATAAATAATTACGGTCTTTTCGCGCAGACCATTCTTTTCAAGGGCATCAACAATACGGCCCACACATTTATCGGCGTACAAGGTCATGTCCCTGAAATTATCCAGACTTTTGCCCCTATCAGTTTTGCTTTCGGGCGTTTTAGGAAAAGGCGAATGGACCAGCAGCATCGGGTAATAGGCAAAGAAGGGTTTGGTTTTATTTTTACCGATAAATTCAATCAAGTAATCAGTCAGGATATCCGGCCCATAATCTTTTTCAGTGGTTTTGAGCAGTTTCCCATCGCGCATCAGGCTGGGATTCCAGTAACGCGAGCGCTCGGTGCCCGGATAGTTCCACAGACAATAGGTATCAAATCCAGAAGCTGGAGCCAGTGTCCCGCGATCGCCTCCATGTAATTGCCATTTGCCGGCAATGGCGGTGGCATAACCTGCCCCCTGCATCATATGGCCGAAAGTAATTTCATCCTTATCTAAGGTGCCAAACTGAACATAATTACGGATACCATACCGCCCAGTCATAATCTTTACCCGACTAGAGGTACAAACGGGTGTGGAATAACAGTGGTTAAATTTGGCTCCTGTCCTGGACAGTTTATCCAATCGAGGAGTAGAAAAGAATTTACTGCCATAACAACTGTAATTATCGGCATGCGAATCATCGGCCATAATCAGAATGACATTAAGTCGGTCCTTTGCTGAGGTGTTGAGGCCAATAAAAATGATTAGTAAAAAGAAATAAAAACGATTCATCGTGTACCAGAGGATTAAAGGGGAAGAGCACTTTTTAAAGCAAACTCCAAGTTAGGTTAGAATAAAAATTCGCCGCCGCCGCCCCCTCCGCGTCCATTACTGGAG
>CAZHJW010000124.1:0-6931 GCA_964533265.1 uncultured Pedosphaera sp. | reverse complement strand
GAAACTATGAGCCGCAGGCCGTCAGTTTGGCGGACCGATTGCTGAAGCTGAAGCAACGCATTGCCTCTTTGGAACTGATTCCCAGTTCAGGCGGTGTGTTTGAAGTCACAGCAGATGATAAGCTGGTATATTCCAAGCGGGCAACGGGAGAGTTTCCCAAACCCGAAGCGGTACTGCAGTCCATCCGCGGACTGTAGAAAAAAGTCTTTTGCCTTATGGCCCGCAACCCGCGGGCGAATCAAAATCTGGAGAGTTGAGGGTGCCTGGTGGCCCCCGCGGTCTTCAAAACCGTTGTCGGTCCGTGACCGGGCCGAGGTAGGTTCGATTCCTACCCTCTCCGCCAATTCCCCTATTCCATCATGAGTGATCCCATACGTCTCACCCAATACAGTCATGGTGCCGGTTGCGGCTGTAAAATCTCCCCCAAGATTCTGGAGGAAATCCTGAGCCATGCCGGCAAGTCCGCACCGCATGCGCAGCTACTGGTTGGCAATGAGACCAAAGATGACGCTGCGGTGTATGATTTAGGCAACGGGGAAGCAGTGATCAGTACCACCGATTTCTTTATGCCGATCGTCGATGATCCGTTTGAATTTGGCCAAATTGCTTCAGTCAACGCCATCAGCGATATCTACGCCATGGGAGGGACCCCTCTTATGGCTATTGCCGTCCTAGGTTGGCCGCTGGAAAAACTCCCGCCCGTAGTAGCCGGCAAGGTACTGGAAGGCAGTCGCTCTGCATGCACACGCGCCAACATTCCACTGGCTGGAGGGCATAGTATCGATGCGCCTGAGCCCATCTTTGGTTTGGCGGTAACCGGGCGAGTTGCAGTCAATCAACTCAAGCGTAATGACGGAGCAATTGCCGGATGCGAACTCTTTCTCACCAAACCGCTCGGGGTAGGTCTAGTTACCACAGCGCAGAAAAGAGGAATCGCTGATGAAACTGATGTAAAAAGAGCCGTGGAGCAAATGACCACGCTCAACCAGATCGGTAGCCAGCTAAGCGAACTGGAGGAAGTAAAAGCCCTAACCGATGTAACCGGTTTTGGGCTCTTGGGCCATCTTTCCGAGCTATGTGAAGGCAGTCGCGTAAGTGCCTCAATCGACAGCACCAAGGTTCCTCGTCTACCCAATACCGATCATTATATTTCCCAGGACTGTTCTCCCGGAGGCACCGACCGAAACTTTGAAAGCTACGGCCATAAAATCAGCCCGCTTACCGACTCGCAACGCGCGCTCCTCTGTGACCCGCAAACCAGCGGCGGCCTGCTGGTTGCCGTAACGCCCGAAGGCTTGGAGTCATTCAGTAAAGCGACTACTGAGCTAGAACTGGAATCTTTTGGTCAACTCACTGAAACCACTCAACCCCTCATCACCGTAAACTAATGGCCAAGGCAAAATCCAACCTGCGTTCTATCCCCGGCGTTGACACATTGCTTGAAGCGGTTGGTGATTGCCCACTGCCACACGCAATGGTGGCAGCCTCGATACGCGATGAACTGAAAGTCTTGCGCAAAGGTAAAGAGATTCCCGAACCGAAGAAAATCATCGAACGGGTCGGTCAAAGGCTGAAGGATCTGGAACTTTCACGTCTGCAACCGGTTATTAATGGGACAGGGATACTCATCCATACCAACCTTGGTCGCTCCCCCCTACCCGCATTACCCGAAGGAGGCTACACCAATCTCGAGATTGACCTGGCCAGTGGCCGGCGCGGCAAACGTGCGGAATATTTAGAAGGTTGTCTGGCTGAACTGTGCGGGGCTGAATCGGCCATGGTAACCAATAACTGCGCAGCGGCCTTGGTTCTTATCCTGCGTCATCTAACGGAGATGAAAAAGGAAGTCATCATATCACGAGGGGAACTCGTGCAGATAGGAGGCGACTATCGTATCCCGGATATTCTCGAGAGCACCGATGCGCACCTTAAGGAAATCGGAACTACCAACCGAACCAATCTGGAGGATTATAATAAAGCCCTCAGCAAGGATACGGCACTGGTGCTAAAGGTGCATCGCAGTAACTTTTTTATGGAAGGTTTTGTTGGCAGCCCCGATCGCCGCGAACTGGCCGCTTTAGCCCACAAAAAACGAGTCCCTTTTGTGGAGGACGTGGGTAGCGGAGTTTTCTTGCCCACCGAAAGCTGGGCCAATGGTCATCATGAACCTACCCCCAAAGAGATATTAAAAAACGGCGCTGACCTTGTATGTTTCAGTGGAGACAAAATGCTGGGCGGACCGCAGGCAGGCATTATCGCCGGCAAAGCCAAATACGTGAAGGCTCTTAAACAACATCCTTTCTTCAGAGCACTCCGCTGCGACAAACTAATCCTGAATACACTCCAAAGGACAGTCGAAGCATATTTGCACAACAAGACTGGAGAACTCCCTCTTCATCAATGTCTGAATACGGACCTGAAACAACTCAAAAGACGCGCAAACCGTCTTGAGAAGCAACTGGAGAAACTCCCCCTCTCAGTCACCGTTACCGAAAGCCAATCGCAGATAGGTGGAGGGTCGTTACCACAGGCCACATTACCCAGTACGGCCATTGATCTATTACCGCCAGAAACAAGCCTCAAGGATTTTGCGGCCAGACTCCGCCGGGCATCCACCCCGGTCATCGGAGTTATCTGTGATAATCGATTCCGACTGGACTTGAGAACGATTTTACCGGAACAGGAAAAATCGCTCCTCAAATCCATTACACAATCCTTGAAAAACTCATGAAACCATTACGCGTAATCCTAATTCTATTAACCGCGACAAACATTATTGCCGCGGAGAAAAAAATTATCCGCAATACAGACCGGTTTGAACTTGTCTACACCATGAGACTGCCTGAGTTAAACGGTTCGGGTAAATTATGGATACCCTTGGCCCGAACCGATCCCTATCAGCGTTTTGAAATCCTTTCCATTTCCTCTCCCTCACCCTGGCATAAGACGCGCGACAAAGTGCATCAAAATGAACTTTTGGTTCTCCACCCCAACAAGGCAACCAGCGGTCAGCAGATCACGATTCGCTATCAGGTAACGCGCAGAGAAAAAAGTGCCCACAGAGAAACTGGCAACCCAAAAAAACACCTGAAAGCAGAGAAACTGGTGCCGATCAATGCGCGCTTCACTCAAATCGCAAAGAACGTCACCGCAAAGACGAACAGTGACCTGGATAAAGGTAAAGCCATATATAAGCATGTGCTTGAACACATGCGATATGATAAAAGCGGTAAGGGCTGGGGACGCGGAGATGCGCTTTATGCCTGTGATTCGCGCACCGGTAACTGCACAGATTTTCACGCCTACTTCATTGGACTTTGCCGGGCAATCAACATACCCGCCCGATTTGCCATCGGCTTCACCATTCCGGCCAATGTAGCTTCCGGGAATATTGGCGGCTATCATTGCTGGGCTGAGTTTCATGCTGAAGGCAAGTGGGTTCCGGTTGATATCAGCGAAGCCGATAAACACTCAGAATTAGCAGAGTACTATTTTGGCCACCACCCGGCCAACCGGCTGGAACTGAGTCGTGGTCGGGATATCCTCCCAAACCCTGCACCAAAGTCCGGACCGTTTAACTACTTTTTCGGGCCCCATCTGGAAGTCGACGGCAAGGAAGTACCTCTCAAGGCGACTTATGAATTCAAGCGGTTGCCCATCAAAAAATAATGGAACCACGCCACGCAATCCTCGCAACTGCGGGCCACATTGATCATGGCAAGAGTGCCTTGGTTAAGGCCCTGACAGGCTATGACCCGGACCGGTTGCCTGAGGAGAAACAGCGAGGCATCACCATCGATCTGGGCTTTGCGCATCTGGAATTACCAGAACACAGCCTCGGCATCGTGGATGTTCCGGGCCATCAGGATTTTGTCAAAAACATGGTGGCCGGCGTGGGAGCCGTTGATTTGGCCCTTCTGGTTGTGGCCGCTGATGATGGCTGGATGCCTCAAACTGAGGAACACCTGCAAATCCTCACCTACCTAGGTGCCTCCAGAGGAGTGGTGGCACTGACAAAGGCTGACCTCATCAAGGACCCCACTGAACGCATTGAAGAAATCCGAAAGCAACTGACCAATAGCCCCTTAGCCGAGATATCCATCATCCCAACCAGCGCCCATAATGGTGAGGGCTTAGAGGAACTGAAAGAGGCCCTCGCTCTAGCCGCCCAATCCATGCCTGCTCACACCGACTCCGGTCAACCACGGCTGGCAGTAGACAGGGTTTTCTCGCTGCAAGGGATAGGGACCATTGCTACAGGAACACTTACTGGGGGCACCATCAAGCAGGGACAATCAATTGAAGCCTATCCACCCGGCAAAACTTCACGCATCCGTTCGGTACAATCCCATAACCAAGGCAAAAACCTCGCCCTACCGGGCACTCGCACTGCCTTAAGCCTTTCTGAACTAACGCGCGAAGAATTACCCCGGGGCGCAACACTCACGCTACCCGAACTCGCCGGCACAACCCAAACCATTGACGTGTATTTGGAACGTTCACCACGCCTGCCAACTGACTGCACTCCCTTACGTAATAACACACGCGTTCGCATTCACCATGGCAGTGGTCACTGGCCCGCCAAACTGATCTTAGTGAAAGGCAAAACATTAGAACCGGGGGAGAAACAACTGGCTCAATTACGCACGGAACAACCGGCCTGTATTTGGCCCGGAGACCGAATCGTTATTCGTAACTGGCCTGAAAGCGCCACTCTAGCCGGGGGGCGGGTACTGGATGCTAATGCAAAAAGTAAAAATCTAAGGACCGATTCACAAAAAACATTCCTCAACCAGCGCGCAGAACACCCCACCGATCTTATTGCGTGGATTGAATCCGAGCTCAACCGGGATGGCCTTGAAAAGAGATCTAAAATCCTACGACCATCCCATTTTCCTCCGACCGCCATCGAGGAAGCAATCGATGCCATGGTTGCATCCAAATCGGTTATTACAGCAGGTCAATGGATCGTTAAGACAGAAAACTGGAATACCCTGCGTGAAACATGCGCCGAAAAAATAAACCAGGAACATGAGGAACACCCTGAGCGCCCGGGCTTAGCACTCGAAAAATTGCGTCCATTAGCCGAGGCCGCCTTTAGGGAGCATAACATCTTTGAAG
Source organism: uncultured Pedosphaera sp. (assembly GCA_964533265.1). GTDB lineage: Bacteria > Verrucomicrobiota > Verrucomicrobiia > Limisphaerales > UBA1100 > UBA1100. The sequence goes on along the minus strand of CAZHJW010000124.1, from coordinate 1,810 downwards.
AACTGATTGGTGACTTGGAAGCAAACGGCTTTAAACGGCATCAAACCCATATTGCCAGTGGCAACCACAAGCCGGCTTTACCGGCGCATCTGCGTGATTCAGGGAATCGCATCCGCAAAGCGCTGCAGGGAGATGACCCTCCGGCCCGAAAGAATTTTAATGAAAGCCCCACCGGCCGCGCTGCCTTACAGTTTCTTGTAGATACAGGGGAAGTCATTGATGTGGGACCGGAACTGGTCATGAGCGGAGCCCAATACAACCGGTTAAAACTGGTGGTCAAACAACACCTGCGCAAACACGGTCAAGCAACTGCGAGTGAACTGCGCAAAGCCATGGAAACTACTCGCCGGATTTTAATTCCGGTTTTAGAGAAAATGGACCGCGATGCCCTGACAGCCCGACGGGGTGACGTTCGCGTATTGCGTAAGGAAGATTAAAGGCTAACGGTAATCCTTACCATTAAGGCTACTCACCACGCTCTTTTGCCAAGTGGTCAGTTCGCCCTTAAGCCGGGTGAGCACTTCGGGTTGGGCAGCAGCGAGATCGGTTTTTTCCTGCACATCCTTCTTTAAGTTGTAGAGACGGTAACTTGGATTCGCTCCTGCGTTATTGGCTACACAGTGGAGTTTCCAGTCGCCACTAATCCAGGCAGACGGACCGGGAAATTTATCCAGCGGATATTGCCTGTCCACAAACCCTGCCTTGGGAGCAAGCGCCTGAAGGCCAGCTACTTGCTCAGCACGCAAGGCTTCGAGCATTTTGTGGGCATGCATTCCACGACCCCTAGCCGGGTAATGCCAGAAACCCATGGGTTTTTGACGTGTAAAATTTTCACCCTGAATGAGAGGTGCCAAGCTTACTCCGTCCAGTAGCGGTTGATTGGTTGGTTGCTTGACTCCGGCCAATTCCAAAATAGTGGGATAAATATCCACGGTATTAGCCGGCACATTCGTGATGCGATGTTTCTTGATAACATCGGGCCACTCAATGATTCCGGGCACTCGGATGCCGCCTTCCAATAACTTACCTTTCTTGCCCGATAAACCGGCCATGGAGTTGGGTTTTAGGCCACCATTATCGCTGCAATACCAGAGGATGGTGTTGTCGACCACTCCCAGCTTACGAATCCCTTCACGCAACTGACCCATGGCGGCGTCCATACCGGTGATCTCCGCATAAAAGTTGGCGTACGCCTTGGTCTCGCCCTCATACATCTTTAGGAATTTATCCGTACCAATATGCGGACTGTGCGGGTTACCAAACCAGATGACTGATAAAAAAGGTTTATCCTTCACTTTCCCCATCCATTTAAGGGCTAGATCCACGGTAACGGCTGAACTTTCACCCTTAGTTTCAATCACCTTACCGTTATGACTGAAGAGTGGGCTATTCTCATAAAAATTGGGAGCTGAGGCCCATTCATCAAAACCGTTTTTGCCCGGGGCCACCTCACTATCTGCACGCACGGAACCCAGATGCCATTTACCGAAATGGCTGGTGGTGTAACCGGCACTCTTTAAGGCTTCAGCAATGGTGATCTCGTGCTTGCGCAGGGTGTGGCCCCATTGAAAACAACCCATGCGATTGGGGTGCCGACCGGTGAGCACACTGGCGCGGGTGGGTGAACAAACGGGTGCAGCAGCATAGAAACGGTCAAAGCGTAGACCGGTCTTGGCCATTTCATCAAAGACGGTGGTCTTGAGGAATTTATGACCCATGTAACCCATGTCCCCCCAGCCCTGATCATCTGCCATGGCGAGAATGATATTCGGTTATTTCTTATCAGCCCCCATCAAAGGCACACATAAAC
>CAZHJW010000123.1:0-7001 GCA_964533265.1 uncultured Pedosphaera sp. | reverse complement strand
GACCATTACCATGGTCATGAGGATGACCATGGTGACTACGGCGGATCATATGATGATGGCAATACCAGCGATGATGACAGCGACGGAGAAATCTTTGGTGGCCCGATAAAGCCTTTTTTTGATCATCTTGAGGACCTGAGGTGGACTATCATGAAGGTCGTTATCGCTGTGGTAATTGGTATGCTGGTTGCGCTGATTGGCTCGCCTTACATCGTTAAATTCCTGTCTTATCCTCTGAAAAGTGCGCAGAATATTCAACAGGTTAATTCCAACCCTGATAAACGAATGATTCCCGTTAAATTGGGTGACGGGGTAGTGTCGCATATTCGTGAATCGGATTTGTCCGGATGGGTTGAAGGAGGATATTTGGAGAAAGACGCTAATCGCACAGAAACGATTACAGGAATCAATCTTGTTCCAAATCGAGGTAGTCTTGATGATAATGGCACCCGCTACGCACTGCAGATGAGTGTGGACACCAATGGGTCAGAGCGTGTGCCCTGGGAGGTGGAGTTAAAAGCATATGGCCCCTTAAAGTCTTTCTTTATCGCCCTTAAAATAGGTTTGTATGGTGGTCTAACAATTTCGATGCCATTTGTGATCTATTTCATTGCGCAATTTGTGCTTCCAGCCATGCGTATCAATGAAAAAAAATGGCTCTTTAAATTATCAGGTTTTGGTTCGGGACTATTCTTGGTGGGAGTGGCCTTTTGCTATTTTATTATCATGAAGGTCGCTCTTTGGGCTTCAGTGGGGTTTGCCAATATGTTGGGTTTTGGGGCAGATGAATGGCAGGCGGAGGAATACATTAGCTTTGTTTGCAAATTTATGGTGGGTATGGGATTGGCCTTTCAAATGCCAATGATCTTACTGTTTCTGGTGAAAGTAAATATTCTGGACTACCGGAAGTTGTCCGATTTCCGGATGTATGCGGTAGTTGCCAATCTAATCCTTGCCGCAGTTATCACGCCCACAGGAGACCCTGTCACTCTGAGCTTGGTGGCCGTACCTCTACAGTTGCTTTACGAGTTAAGCACATTGATTGCTTGGTTTTGGTATAAGAAGGAGCTCGCAGAGGAAGAGGATTAGGGCCGGTTATGAGCCTTGTTCTTAGAACTCCGTGCAAGATTAATCTGCTGCTCAATATATTGAATCGTCGTGAGGATGGGTTTCACGAATTAGAAACGATCATTCAACCGGTGCCTCTTTACGACGAGTTGCGAATTGAGAAATCCGGTAATGGAATTGAGTTAACCTGTAGTGATGCGCGTATTCCTGTTGGGGAGGGCAATTTGGTCTATCGTGCTGCTGCTGCTTACCTTGAGGCCATTGAGCATGGCGGTGTTCGGATTCATTTACAAAAGAATCTGCCCATAGCCGCGGGTATTGGTGCTGGTAGTGGGAATGCTGCTTTTACTCTGCGAGGGTTAAATGAGCTTTTTGATTACCCTCTGGATGAAGAACAGCTTCAGACTATGGCGGCTGCGTTGGGTTCGGACGTTCCTTTCTATTTACAGGATGGTCCTGCCTTGGCCTCTGGTCGAGGTGAGCTGGTGGCGTCGGTGGAGCCCTTTCCGGTGTTGACAGGGAAAGGCTTGCTGCTGATTTATCCTGGCTTTGGTGTGAGCACTCAATGGGCGTATCAGGCATTGGGGGGAATGCCCGAAGCCTGTGGAGAATCCGGGCAGATGGAATTGATGGCGCAAAACTTGAGAAGGGGTGAATTGAACGGGCTCTCCAATTCATTGGAAGGACCAGTTTTTCAGAAGTACGTTATTTTACCTGTTTTGAAACAGTTCCTTCTGGATGAGGGAGCCCTTCTCGCGTTGATGTCTGGGAGTGGTTCGACGACATTTGCCATTACCGAGGATCAGTTTGCTGCGGAGACGTTGCGAGCCAAATACCACGATCGATTCGGTCAGGCAGGATGGTCGGCAACCGTGTTGCTTTGAATAAAAAAGCGTGGCTACGTACGCGATATGCTATTAACATTCGGATATGGATGAGTTGCTGAGGCTGCTGCGTGATGATGCTTCATTGACACCCGCCGAGATCGCTGCCCGACTTAATCGCGATGAGGTCGAGGTGAATTCGGAAATCAAATCACTTGAAAACGAGGGGATAATACTTGGTTATCGTACGATCATCAGCGAGGATAAGATTGAGCTGGATTTGGTCCGTGCGGTGATCGAGGTGAAAATTACGCCTGAGCGCGAGGGTGGTTTTGACCGGTTAGCCGCGCGCATTGCAAAGTTTGATGAGGTGTATAGCTGTTATCTGATGAGTGGCGGCTATGACTTGATGGTAGTGGTGGAAGGCTCTGACTTGAAGGCGGTTTCATCCTTTGTGTCTGAGAAGCTGGCCACCATCCAGGGGGTCATCTCTACAGTAACCCATTTTATGCTGAAACCCTATAAGGAGCAGGGAGTCTTGATGGGAGGGGAATATAGTGACGAAAAACTCGCAGTGTCTCCCTAGAGCTGCCTGAGTTCCTCCATCGAGACATCGAGTTTGTTGAAAAGGGCGCCCATTGTTTCCTCGGTTTCGTCTCCCATATTTGAGAGCCGAAATGCTTTCCCTTTAAGCTTTCCATAGCCGCCGTCAATAAGGATGCCTTTCTCCTTCATTAAACCCTGAAGTTTAGGTACATCAATGACAGTCCCTCCCTCATTAGCTCCGTTATTGAGGCAAGTCAGTGAAATGGATTCATACCCGTTTTCTGGAAAAAGAGTGAACCCGTGTTTAGAGGCCCAATTTCGGGTCATTTGGTTGGTTTTCCGGTGGCGTTCATAGCGGTTGTCTAGACCTTCAGTGAAAAACTCATCCAGCTTCAGTGACATACCATTAATGTGAGGAATACTCGGGGTGCTGGGAGTCATGTTTTTTTCAGCATTCTTTTGGAATTCGTGGAAATCAAAATAGTATCCACGCGAATGGGATTCGGTAGAGCGTTCCAAGGCTGCTTCGGAAGCAACAAAGACAGATAGTCCTGGCGGGAGAGCCCAGGCCTTTTGGGTGCCGGCAAGTAACACATCAATTTTCATATGGTCGAAATTAATAGGGACAGCAGTCATGGAACTGACACTGTCTACGATAAACATCACATCGGGATATTTATTCTTCAGCTTTGCAATTTCCTCGAGTGGATTCATGACTCCAGTGGAAGTCTCATTATGAACCAGAGTGATTGCATCAAAATTACCGGAAGCCAATTTTTCATCAATTGCGGCAGGTAAGATAGGTGAACCCCATTCTACTTGAAGACCTTCTGCCTGAATTCCACATCGTGTAGCAACATCCAGCCATTTGTCTGAAAAGGCGCCGCACATGCAGCAGAGAAGTTTTTTCTGCGCTAGGTTCCGGATGGTTCCTTCCATTATGCCCCAGGCTGAAGAGGTGCTCAGGTAGACTAGCCTATTTGTGCCGAGTAGTTCCTGGAGTTGAGGTTGAATCTTGCCATACAGGTCCTGAAAATTTGAGCTACGATGACCAATCATAGGCGTAGACATTGCCTGCCAGGTCGCCTTGCTGACCTCAACGGGTCCTGGAATGTGTAGTTTTAAATGCCCCATATGCTTGTGAAAGCTTTCACAAGCTGCGTTGACCTGCAAGGGAGAGTTTTAATCACCATTAAAATCGGGAGGAGATCTGCATCTTACCGAATATATAGAGTACCGCCATCTACCGGGTAGGGGCACCCGGTGATAAATGAGGCTTCATCGCTGCAAAGGAACACCGCCATCGCGGCGACCTCCTCAGGCTTGCCCATGCGTCCTATGGGTTGGGCGATCGAAAGCTTCTTGAACATCTCATCAATATTGTCCGGATAATTCTTTTGTATAAAACCCTCCACGAAGGGCGTGTGGATTCGTGCGGGTAGGATTGCGTTGCAGCGAATTTTGTCCTTAATGAAATCTCGTGCCACTGCATAGGTCATGGAAAGTACCGCGCCCTTGCTGGTGGAGTAGGCAAAACGGTCGTCAATGGCCATCACGCTGACGGTAGAGGCGATATTCACTATCGAGCCTCCCTTCACCTTCATGTGACATACTCCGGCCTTAAGGCAGTTATAGACTCCCTTTACGTTAACACTTAAGACACGGTCAAAATCCTCTTCAGTAGTATCCAAGACATTGCCCACATGTGCGATGCCCGCATTGTTAATCAGGCAGTCGATGGAGTGTTTTCCGGCAATGGTTTCAAATACCGCTTTCACTTCGATTTGATTCGAAACGTCACAGACGTGTGAGGTTGCGGATCCACCGGCATCCGAGATTTCTTTCACTGCCGCCTCACCAGCATCTCCGTTTAGCTCGAGGATATCTACGTGCGCACCTTGTTGGGCGAAGACCTTGGAAATGCCCAAACCGATGCCTGATCCTCCTCCTGTGACGATGGCGTTTTTACCTTCAAGTGAAAACATGGTGGGAAACTCTGAGGAAAGTGTGTGTGCTAAGCAAGACCATTGCGCCTGACAACGGACGATGAATCGGTTATTCGTCTGACGTGGACAACGAAAAAAGAAAACTGCGTAGCGAGCATTGGTTCAATGATCCTGATGATCCGGAAATGACGGCCATCTATATGGAGAGATATCTTAACTACGGGTTAACTAGAGAGGAAATCCAGGCGAGCCGGCCCATTATTGGAATAGCTCAAATTGGAAGCGATCTTACTCCCTGTAATCGTGGTCATCTAGAGACAGTAAAGCGAGCGAAGGAGGGGGTGCGCGATGCAGGCGGTATTCCCATTGAATTTCCAGTTCATCCTATTCAGGAAAGTTGTCGGCGCCCCACTGCAGCGCTGGATAGGAATCTGGCATATTTGGGTTTAGTGGAAATATTGCATGGATATCCATTTGATGGGGTCATCTTCACTACGGGTTGCGACAAGACAGCTCCCGCTTGTCTTATGGCCGCGGTTACTGTTGATATTCCCTCAATTATACTCAGTGGCGGCCCCATGTTGGATGGTTGGCACAAGGGGGAACTGGCTGGATCGGGGACGATGGTATGGGAAGGCCGGAAGTCTTGTGCTCAGGGACGAATGTCATATGAACAATTTATTCAGCAAGTTGCAGATTCATCTCCAAGCGCCGGTCATTGTAATACGATGGGGACAGCGCTTTCGATGAACTGTATGGCCGAAGCTTTGGGGATGTCTCTGCCCGGTTGCGCCTCAATTCCGGCACCGTATCGAGAGAGGTTGCAAATGAGTTACCAAACGGGGAAGAGGATTGTAGATATGGTGAGTGAAAATTTACGACCCTCAAAAGTACTTTCGCGTCAGGCATTCGAGAATGCCATTGTGGTCAATACAGCCTTGGGCGGATCGACGAATTGCCCAATCCATCTTACAGCAATCGCACGCCACGTAGGGGTGGAACTGTGTTTGCAGGATTGGCAGGACATAGGTTATGATGTTCCGTTACTCGTAAATTGCCAACCGGCGGGAACCTTCTTGGGCGAATCATTTCATCGCGCGGGAGGGGTGCCAGCTGTGATGAAGGAATTAACACAAGAGGGTAAATTACACGGTGATTGCATCACCGTCTCTGGAGAGACTGTAAATATGAATCTGAATGATGTTTCTGTTACCGATCACGAGGTGATATTTCCTTTTGGAAAACCTCTCCGAGAAAAGGCAGGTTTTCTAGTTTTGTCGGGAAACCTATTCGACGGCGCGTTGATTAAGACATGTGTTATTAGTGATGACTTCAGGGAAAGATACCTCTCCAATCCGGAAGAGGAGAATTGTTTTACGGCCAGGTGTATCGTTTTTGACGGTCCAGAGGATTATCACGCGCGAATTGACGATCCTGGGCTCAACATAGATGAGTCATGCCTGCTTGCTATACGCGGATGTGGTCCGGTGGGTTACCCGGGGTCGGCTGAAGTGGTAAATATGCAGCCGCCGGCTGACATGATTAAACGTGGAGTCGACACGTTGCCGACCATGGGTGATGGCAGGCAGAGCGGTACAGCTGCTAGTCCGAGTATCCTGAATGTATCTCCCGAATCAGCCGTGGGAGGGAATTTAGCATTAATAGAGACGGGCGATGAGGTTTGTGTGGACCTCAATCAATGCAGCGTAGAGTTGATGGTGGATGCCGAGGAGTTGGAAAGACGACGATCGGCGTATGTGGCTCCTGAGCTGGAGCATCAAACGCCTTGGCAGGAAATTTACCGGGGTTGTGTGGGGCAGCTTTCCAGCGGTGGTTGCCTGGAATTAGCCACCAAATACCGGAAAGTGGGGGATGATATTCCTCGACGTAATCACTAAAAAAACCCGGCCTTTGTCCGAGTTTTTTTTATTAACTTCTAATTGGTTGATATTTTTATCCGAAGAGTTTGAGTTGTGCTTCGGCTTTAACCAACTCTCGCGGTTGATTGAGATGGTTGTGAACGATGGTGTTAGGATGGATTCCAAACGCGTGGTAAATCGTAGCCAATAATTCTATCGGGTGGATTGGATCTTCTACCGGCGCGCTACCGGTTTTGTCGGATTTGCCAAAAACATTTCCACGTTTTATTCCTGCCCCGCCAATTACTCCGGTGTAGCAGTAGGGCCAGTGGTCACGTCCGTCTGCGCTATTATTATTTCCGCTGGTCGAAAGGCCCATCTGCGGGCTGCGGCCGAATTCACCAATGCAGAGTACAATAGTCTCATCTAGCATACCTCGTTCATCCATGTCGGTAAATAGGCCTGAAAGAGCACGGTCGAGCATAGGTGCTGATTGTTCTTTCATTCGTTTTGGTAGGCCTTGGTGAACGTCCCATGAATGGTTGTTGCTATTGGCAACCTTGGGCCAAACGACCTCTACGACTTTAGTGCCGGCTTCAACTAAACGGCGAGCTAGAAGGCAGCTGTCTCCAAAGGTATTTCGCCCATATAGGTCCCTTGTTTTGGTGTTTTCTTGTTTTAATTCAAAGGCATTGCGTGCGCGCCCACTAACAATCAAATTTAGCGCCTGATCGTAGTACTGGTTTAAATTATATTTA
>CAZHJW010000122.1:0-7047 GCA_964533265.1 uncultured Pedosphaera sp. | reverse complement strand
GGCGCTGCCTGTCACTGGGGTGGGCCTGCTGCCTTTGCTGAAATCATGGCTGCAACCCACGCCATTATGTTCGCTGCAAAGGATCGCCAATGGCACGAGGCTTTTAACTTCATTAATGACGCAGGGCATACTGAGAATGGAGTTTATGCCCTGCGTGCCAATTACGGTTTTGACGGGCTAAACTATGAATCGCTTCGCGGATTTCGTAGTATCGAGAGCAAGCTCACCGGTCACGGCGAAAGTCACATTAATCCTGAAGGGATACTAGTCAGTAATGGTCCATTGGGTTCCAGCCTTCCGCAGGCACAGGGATTGGCGATTGGCGATAAATTAGCCGGTAATGATCGGGTGACTATCTGCACAATATCTGATGGAGCCATGATGGAGGGTGAGGCCAAGGAATCGGTGGCCGCTATTCCCGGTTTGGCTGGCAAGGGGCACGTGAATCCCTTTGTCCTGATTTTATCAGATAACGATACCAAGCTTTCGGGGCGCATCACGCAGGATAGTTTTTCCATGCAGCCCAGTTTTGAAGCAATTGATGATCTGGGCTGGAACGTAATTCAGGTGACTGATGGTCATGATTTACAGGCGGTTTACTCTGCTCTGGAAAAAGGAATTGCCGCGGCCCAAGCCGATCCAAATAAACCCGTATGTCTCTGGGTGAAAACCATCAAGGGCAAGGGGATAAATGCCACAGAGGAGAACTCTGCTGGCGGGCATGGGTTCCCGCTTAAGAATGGTGAAAAGATAGTGGACTGGGTTAACGAGATATATGGAGATTCTGAGGCACCGGTAGAATTTCAGGATTGGGCCAAGGAGCTGAATGGAGCGTGGAAGCAGGCCGAAGAAGCGAAAGCTTCAGCTGAACCGAGTACTGCTCCAACTGTAGAAAAGAGTAAGGTTCAGGCGGGGCTTGCCAAGGGTGCCATTCGCGCGGCTCAGGAAGGAGCTCCGGTTTTTTCGATTTCTTCAGACGTGCAAGGTTCCACAGGAATCTCCGCATTCCAGAAAGCAGTTGCCGGAAGGTTTATTGAAGTGGGTATTGCTGAGGCGAATATGATCAGTACGGGCGCTGGAATGAGTAAAGTGGGGTTTGTGCCCATTGTGGATACCTTTGGCCAATTCGGCGTCACCAAGGGCAATTTACCGCTCACTATGGCTGCTCTGAGTCAGGGGCCGGTAATAGCGATGTTTAGTCATATCGGTTTTCAGGATGCGGCCGATGGAGCGAGTCATCAGGCCACAACCTATTTGGCTGCAGTCAGTGCAATTCCTCACACCACCGTGATCGTTCCTTCCTGCCCGGATGAGGCCGAGCAATTTATGTATGAGGCCGTTAAACGCTTTGAGGCTGACCGGGCTGCGGGCAAGGATGGGGAAAGTTACATTTTCTTCGTGGGCCGCGAAAATTATCCCCTTAGCTGGGTTGAGGATCCGGTTTATCAATGGGGCAAAGCTCAAGTGCTACAGGAAGGCGGCGATGTAGTGCTTGTGGGCAGTGGCGTGTTGTTAAACCGCATGATCGATGCAGGCAAGCAACTTGCAGAAGAGGGCGTAAGTGCGACTGTCATAAATAACCCCTTCATTAATCATGCGGATATCGAGACCATAGGGGCTGCAGTAACCGCCGCAAATGGTCGGCTGGTAACCATTGAAGATCATCAGATTATTGGGGGTATGGGTGCTCAATTAAGCCACGCACTTTCGAACGCGGGTGTTGCCCATTCCATCAAGACATTGGGAATTGCCGGAGAGTTTGGGCAGTCAGCCTATAAGGCTGATCAACTATATGATAAGTTTGGGCTCAACGTAGCCGGTGTGAAGACGGCAGCAAAGGAGTTGTTAACTTAACCGCCTAGGATTTTGCCCTTAACCGGAACCCATCCCTTCCCCGGAATGAATTCGCGATGCCCGGAATCAAGACTCTGGCACCCAGCGAAAAGCAAAGCGGTTGCAGCTATCATGATAATAAGCGCTTTGAACATGATATGAGTATAATTATCGTTATAAAATACGCAAGCTTCTTGGGATTGCTCACTGCAGATGGATGAACCTTTCAAATCTCTAAGAGGCCAATTGCTGGTTGATAGCGGCAATTTGGCTGGCTCTTTTTTTAGTCGCACCGTGGTGTTGCTCTGCCAGCATAGTCAGGAGGGAGCATTTGGGCTGACACTAAATCGATCCACTGAAAAGACCGTGGGCGAAATGATTGTTGAGGACTTGCCAGAACGAATTTGTGAACAGGATTTGTCTATTGGAGGCCCTGTTCAGGCTCAGGCGATGAGTTTTCTTCATAGCGATGATTACCTTCCTGATGCCAATGTCATTCCCAATCTAAATTTGGAACATTCCTTGGATGAGCTGCTTGAGCTAGGAGGATCATTTTCGGTGACCCAGCAAGTACGCATCTTCGCAGGTTACGCAGGATGGGGCGAGGGGCAGTTGGAGGATGAAATGAAACGTAAGGCGTGGGTTACCCATCCGGCTAGCGTAGATCATGTATTCGCAATTCCGCCGGGTCAATTATGGCGCGCGGTGATGATTGAGATGGGCGGAGTGCATAAATTGATGGCCGACGCCCCTGAAGACATTTCCTGGAATTAGACTATTCCAGCTCTTTTTTTAGCATCTTTACCTGATCGCGTAGATGGGCGGCCTTTTCGAATTCCAGATTCTCCGCGGCCCTTAACATCTCCTGTTCCAATTCGTGGATAGTTTCAGTAACATCGAACTGTCCTTTGGCATCACCCAAGAGCGTGGAGGCTTTGTCTGTGGCATCACGCCGATTGCCAAGGCTTTCTTCAACTGCCCGAGAAACACTACGCGGGGTAATGTTGTGTTTCTTATTATGGGCAAGTTGCTTTTCCCTTCGATATTTGGACAAGGCCATAAATTCACTGATGCTTTTGGTGATCACATCAGCGTACAGAAACACCTGGCCATTCAGGTGGCGAGCGGCCCTGCCGGCAGTCTGGGTGAGTGAGGTGGTGCTTCTAAGAAAGCCTTCCTTGTCTGCATCGAGTATGGCGACCAGTGACACCTCGGGCAAGTCGAGTCCTTCACGCAATAGGTTTATACCCACGAGTACATCAAATTCCCCTTTGCGGAGTTCTCGCAGGATTTCAACTCTTTCCAATGCGTCGATTTCACTATGAAGGTAACGCACTTTGATGTCTATTTCGCGTAGGTAATCAGTTAATTCCTCGGAAGTCCGCTTAGTGAGTGTAGTGACCAGGATGCGTTCTTTGGATTCCACACGTTGACGGCATTGCTCTATAAGGTCGTCGATTTGTCCCTTGAGTGGTTTCAGAGTGATCGTAGGATCTACCAAGCCGGTGGGGCGGACAATTTGTTCTGCAATGTTGGGTTGAGCCCGGGTTAATTCCGGTTCTGAAGGTGTGGCGCTGAGATAAATGGTCTGGTATTGGTGGCCTTGAAATTCCTCGTAATTTAGGGGGCGATTATCTAATGCGCTGGGTAATCGAAACCCGTGCTCCACTAGGACGGTTTTACGGGATCTGTCTCCGGCGTACATGCCGCGGATTTGCGGGAGGGTCGCGTGGGATTCATCTATGACAAGAAGAAAGTCTTTTGGGAAAAAGTCCATCAAAGTGTTTGGCTTGGAGCCTTTTGCTCGCTGACTAATGTGCCGGCTGTAATTCTCAATGCCGCTGCAATAGCCAAGTTCTTCCATCATCTCCAGATCGTATTCGGTACGCATCTTGATGCGTTGAGCTTCAAGTAGTTTCTTATTCTTTTCAAAATATTGGATCTGCTCGCGAAGTTCAGTCCGGATAGTTTTCATGGCGATTTTGATTTTGTCCATCTGAGTGACGAATTGTTTCCCGGGGAAAATCGTGACCGATTCCAGTGTTTCCAGAGTGCTGCCTGTTAATGGGTCAAAGCGTTGGATGCGCTCAATTTCTTCGCCAAAAAATTCTATCCGAATAGCGTCTTCGGTTTGAGCTGGGCGGATATCCACAGTGTCGCCCCGGACTCTAAATTGGCCTCGTTCAAAGGCTATATCGTTTCTATTGTACTGCAGGTCGACGAGTCTCGTGAGCAGTGGTTCCCGGCCGATCTCCATCCCTTGGGTTATAGGGAGCATTAAGGATTCGTAATCCTCTCGATTGCCGATCCCGTAAATGCAGGACACACTGGCAATGACTAGCACGTCTCTACGGGTTAGCAAGGAGCTCATTGTCGCTAGCCTCATGCGTTCAATGTCCTCATTTACCGAGGAGTCCTTTTCAATAAATGTGTCTGTTCTGGGGATGTAGGCTTCCGGCTGATAGTAGTCGAAGTAGCTAATAAAATATTCCACAGCATTATTTGGGAAAAAACTTTTAAATTCCGCATAAAGCTGCGCGGCCAACGTTTTGTTATGGGAAATCACAAGCGTTGGCCGATCGATTTGTGAGATCACATTTGCCATTGTATAGGTCTTTCCTGACCCGGTAACTCCCAGCAGCACCTGGTGAGGGAGGCCTTTCTTTAAACCGGTTGTTAGTTGGTCAATGGCTTTGGGCTGATCGCCCGCCGGTGGGTACGGTTGGTGTAACTCGAACACGCGTGCACGTTACGGGTGAGACTGGCCAGTGTCAATTGACCGCAAAGAATCGGTGGGTTAATATCTGGCGTGCCCGTTCCGGTTGAAAGTTTATATGTGCATGTGCCGTTTTGCGCTTCCAAATGTAATTACTGCGCTTTCTTTTCTCATCAACCGGAAGGTGAGGTGGTGGATCGGTATGTGTCCGCTTTGCTAGGGGAGTTGGCAATGGTGGCTGATGATTTGCTCCTGCGAACTATTTTTTTTGGAGGCGGCACGCCTTCAATTTTAAATTTACGGCAGTGGGAATCGATACTCGACGCAATAAATTGTCTAGGGGTTGAGGATGTGACTGAGTGGACTGTTGAATGCAATCCAGCAACCCTTTCAAAGGATAAGGCCGAACTTCTTAAGGGAGGTGGTGTAACGCGTGTTTCGATGGGGGTCCAGTCTCTGGATCCAGATTTGCTTGTGCGGTTGGGGCGAGTTCACTCTCGAGATATGATCTATAAATCATATGAGATATTACGGAATGCCGGATTTGAGCGGGTTAATCTCGATCTGATGTTCGCTATACCTTCCCAATCCATGGAAGTGTGGAGTGACACCTTAGATGAGGTGGCTTCGATGGGCCCGGATCATATATCATGCTACGAAGTGATTTATGAACAGGATACGCCGCTTTACGAGCAACTGAAGGCTGGTGAATTCGATGTGCAAGAGGGATTGGCGTGCGATATGTTTGAAAAATTGGTGAGGCATGCCGAAGAAAACGGTTATCATCAATACGAGGTGGCCAACTTTGCCCGGCATGACGGTCATGAATCATCTGATATCCCTGATCAGGCTTGCCTGCACAATGTAAACTATTGGCGCGGTGGCGATTACCATGGGTTGGGGCCGAGCGCGACAGGGTATGTGCGCGGTGAGCGTACGGCTAATATTTGTAACACGAATGCATATTGTGAAATTCTGGAGACCGGTCGTCGTGCAGTGGATGAAAAAGAAGAATTGTCTCCACTTAAACGTGCAGGAGAAATAGCGGCATTTGGTTTGCGAATGAACGCAGGATGGCCTTATGCCGAATTTGAAAATGTTACTGGTTTTGATTTAAAGGATCAATGGGCGAAGGAAATATCTGAATTAGTAGATAAAGGGCAGGGAATCTGCGAGGTCGATAGCTTCAGGTTAACGCCCCGCGGATTGCGCTTAGCTGATGCTATAGGGGCGGAGTTTCTGCGATAATAAAAAAACAGTTGGCCAGCTCTCAATTTTACTGCGAAAACTTCGCGCCATGAATCCTACCAGTGTTCCCGTTGAGATTGCTGACGAAATAAACGCTAAGATTCTTGCTGTAAGTGAAGATCAGCTTCAGGGCTTTCAGCGCGATCCATTTGGTGTCGTAGCAGAAAAGACGGGATTGAATAAGGAGGTGGTTATGGATCGGGTGCGTGCAATGCTTCAAGCGGGAGTGATCCGGCGGGTTCGGCAGACACTTCTGGCAACAAGCCTAGCTAAAGGTGCCCTTGTTGCATGGGAGGTTGACCATGAGTTCTTGGATTCAGCGTTCGATTACATGTTCCAGAAGGATCCGTTCTCTGGCCATGTCGTGACAAGGAGTACGGATTCAGTTTCGCCGGGCTCCACCTATAAGTTGTGGACAACACTGAAGGTTCCACAAGGGTATTCACTTGAAAAGCACTGTGAGTTTCTGATGGAGAAGGTGCGGGCAAAAGCTTTTCGAGTTATGCCGGCCAAGAAGCTCTTTGCCTTGGGTGTTGGGCATGTCCGACGAAAGGATATCGAGCCGGGGGCTAGGTCTAAGGAGCTTGGCAGCGTGACAGATGTTGCCGTTGTCAATCTATCTGACCGAGAGTGGCGAATCATGGAAACAGTTAAGCGCGAGTTTGAGCCAGAAGAGTTGGTTCAGGATTTGTGGCAAATTCGCGCGGAAGAGGCTGGTGTGGGCTTGGATGAGTTTTTTCGTGTGGCTGAGGACTTGAATAGACGTCGAGTGGTTGGACGGTTTTCCACATTTCTTGAACACGTGAAGCAACTGAGAACTGGCGAGCAAGTTACTCGTTACAATGCATTATTTCATTGGGCTGTTCCGCCTGGAATGGAAATGCAGGCAGGACGTGAGTTAGGGCGACATTACATCATGACTCATGGTTACTGGCGTGAAGGCGGTCCGGAATTTCGCAATGTTAACATTATGGGTGTGGCTCACGGCACTGATAAGGAAAAGGTGTTAGCTCACAAGGCCGCGATTGATATTCACCTAGCTGAGGCGGGTATTAAAGTGGGTTATACTAATGTTTTTTGGGGTGGTCGTAGCGAGATTAAACCTTCTGAAATCTCACCATTTGCTTATCTAGATTGGTGTGAGAAACACGGGATTGCCCCTGAATCCATGAAGGCTTAGTAAAAAATGAAATGCTAATTGTGCGTTGACACACAACTTAGGCCTGCCTATTTTCCGCGCTCCGGATTTC
>CAZHJW010000121.1:0-7053 GCA_964533265.1 uncultured Pedosphaera sp. | reverse complement strand
AGTTTCCGGCCAAATATCAGAACGCCTTTTTCATTCTCGACTGGAGCTGGGGCAAAATTCATGCCGTGCACCTCAAGCCACACGGCTCCAGCTACAAGGGCACGAAGGAGACGTTCATCACTGGCAGCCCGTTGCCGGTGACAGACGTGATCATTCGCCCGGAAGATGGCGCCATGTACTTCACCATCGGCGGTCGCCGGGTGCAGTCAGGCATTTATCGTGTGACCTATACGGGTAAGGAATCTACAAAGCAGGCAGTGAAGCGCACTGCCAGCAAGGATCGTGACTTGAGGCATAAGCTGGAAAGTTTCCATGGCGCACAGCACAAGGACGCGGTGAGCCAATCATGGCCGCATTTGGATGCGAGCGATCGATTCATCAGCTGGGCGGCCATGACGGCGGTGATGCATCAGCCGGTGGAGCAATGGCAGGAGCGCGCGTTGACCGAGAAGGATCCGAACAAGCGCGTGGTGGTATTGCTGGCGTTGTGCAAAGTGGTGGGCAGTGATCCCAAAAATGCGACCGCGGAAAAAGCGGCACCGCCGATGGATGCCGCGATGCGAGCTTCCATTTTCAAATCACTCGGGCAATTGGATTGGGCCAAGCTCACGCATGCGGGCAAGCTCACACTCGTGCGCGCGTACCAGATCGCGCTCATTCGCTTGGGCGAGCCCAAGGCGGGTGTGAAGGGTCGCATCGTGAAGCATCTCGATCCGCATTTTCCCGCGTCCAACTTCGAGCAGAATTGGCTCCTGTGCGAAACACTCGCCTGCCTGCAAGCGCCAAACACTGCGGCTAAGGGAATTAAGCTGTTGCAGGAAGCAGCAACGCAGGAGGAGCAGATCGAGTACGCTCGCTCGCTGCGAATGCTGAAGGCGGGCTGGACGCCGAAGCTGCGCACGGCGTATTTCGAGTGGTTCCTCAAGGCGGCGAACTATCGCGGCGGCGCGAGCTTCAGCAAGTTCATCGAGTTCATCCGACGCGATGCTGAGGCGAGTCTCGACGCCCAAAGCCGGGTGCAATTGAAGGAATTGCTGGCGAAAAAGCCGGTGCAAAAATCGCCCTTCGAGGTGATGGCGCAGGCGATGATCGGGCGCAATTTCGTGAGGGAATGGAAACTGGAGGAGCTGAGCAAGGCGTCCAAGACGAAGCTGAAAGGGCGCGATTTTGAGCGCGGACGGAAGATGTTCGCGGCAGGCGGCTGCTTTGCCTGCCACCGGTTCGCTAACGAAGGCGGCATGACGGGGCCGGACCTTACCGGTTCCGGAGGGCGCTATTCGGCGCATGATTTACTCGATCAAATCATCAATCCCAGCCGTGAAATTAATGAACAGTTCGTTCCTGTGATCGTGAAAATGAAAAATGGCGAAATGCTCACAGGCGTGGTGGTGAACATGAGCGGCGACCGCGTAACGGTGAACACGGACATGTTCGACCCTAACCAACGCGTCAACGTGCAACGCCCTCAAGTGGCGAGCATTGAGCCCTCGAAAGTGTCACCGATGCCCCCCGGCCTGCTCAACCTCATGCGCGAAGACGAGGTGATGGATCTCCTCGCCTACCTCATCAGCGGCGGCGACCGCAAACACAAGGTTTTCAAAAAACAAAAATGAAAAAACTCATTCAACTATCCTGCGCCGTCATGGGCGCCGCGCTTTTGGGTTGCGGCGCCGAGGGCAAGCCGGTGATCGCCTATACCTCGAAGGATTTGTCGAATCCGTTTTTTAACATCATCGGCGACACGCTGAAGAAGGAGGCGGCCAAACATGGGTACGACGTCATCGTGGTCGACGGTGGAGACAAGGCGGAGACGCAGGACAAACAGATCGACGATTTCATTTCGCAAAAAGTGAAAGCGATCGTGGTGAGCCCGTGCGACAGCAAGTCCGTTGGCGCGTCCATTCGCAAGGCGAACAAGGCGGGCATTCCGGTGTTCACCGTGGATCTTGCCTGTACCGATGAAACGGCGGAGATTGTGAGCCACGTGGAGACGGACAATTACGGCGGCGGCAAGCTCGCCGGCGAGGCGATGATCAAGGCGCTCGGCAAGGACGGCGGCAAGGTGCTCATCCTCCACCTCAAGACGGCCGACTCCTGCGTGCAGCGTGTGACCGGTTTCACCGAGGTGATCGATGCGCACAACAAGGCGCTGGCTGATGGCGCGGAGAAGATCGAGATTGTCGAGACGTTGCCCGGCGGCGGCAACCAGCAGCAGTCCAAGAAATCCACCGAGGATTTCGTGCAGGGCAACAAGGATTTGCGCGCGATCTTCGCCATCAACGACCCTTCCGCCCTCGGCGCCTACACTGCGCTCAAGCAGGTGGGGATGGAGAAACAGGTGAGCATCGTCGGCTTCGACGGCGAAAAAGCCGGCAAACAGGCCATCAAGGACGGCAAGATTTTTGCCGACCCCGTGCAGTACCCCGATCGCATGGCGGAGATCACCATCCAGAGCATTGTGGATTACATCGACGGCAAGAAGCCCGAGAAGCTCATCAAGATTCCTGCCGAGCTGTATTACAAGGAGGACGCGGACAAGGATCCCGACCTCAAGTAGCATGGGCGGCGACGGGCTATCCGCCGTGCCGCTACTGCGGATGACCGGCATCGAGAAGGCGTTTCCCGGCGTGCAGGCGCTCAAGGGCATCGACCTCGAGTTGCGAGGCGGCGAGGTGCTGGCGTTGCTCGGCGAAAATGGCGCCGGCAAAAGCACCCTCATCAAAATTCTCGGCGGCGCTCATCAGCCCGATGCCGGCACGCTCGAGCTTGATGGCAAACCCATCGACATCCGCCACCCTTCCGCCGCGCAAGCCGCGGACATCGCGATCATTTATCAGGAGTTCAATCTCGTGCCTGGCTTGTCCGCGCGGGAGAATATTTTTCTCGGGCAGGAAACCACCCGCGCGGGCTTCATCGCCGCCGATGCCGAACGCGAACGCGTGCGTGAATTGTTCGCGCGGCTGGGAGCGGACATCGATCCCGAGGTGCCGTGCGGCGAATTGTCCGTGGCCGAACAGCAGGAAGTCGAGATTGCCAAGGCGCTTTCGCAAAACGCGCGACTCATTGTGATGGACGAGCCGACTGCGGCGCTGTCGCCATCCGAGGTGGAGCGGCTGCTTGAGGTCGTCAACGAACTCAAGGCGCAGGGCATCGGCATCATTTACATCAGCCATCGTTTGAATGAGATTTTTGAAATCGCCGATCGGGTCACCGTACTGCGCGACGGCGGCCACGTGGGCACACGGCCGATTGGCGAATTCACGCGCGACAGCATGATCGAGCTGATGGTCGGGCGCAGTCTCGACCAGGAATTCCCCAAAGCCACCGCCGAGTTGGGTAATAAGCGGTTCGTGGCGCGCGACCTTGTGTGCGGTCGCCGCGTTCGAGGCGTGTCGTTGGCAATCCGCGCCGGCGAAGTGCTGAGCCTCACTGGTCTGGTCGGCGCGGGACGAACGGAAACGGCGCGGCTGCTCTTCGGTGCGGATCGTGCGGAAAGCGGCACCATCGAGCTGGACGGTGAACCGCTGCGTTTGCGTTCCCCGCGCGATGCGGTGGCGGCGGGCATTTGCCTGCTCACCGAGGATCGCAAGGCGCAAGGGCTCGTGCTCGGGCAATCCGTGCGCGAAAATTTTGGCCTGCCCAATCTGGCTTCATTTGCACGATTCGGTTTCATTAATCAAAAGCGCGAAGCCGATGCCCTTGAGGCGCACGTCGGCAAACTGCAGATCAAGCTCGCCGGACCCGACCAAACCGCCGGCACGCTCTCCGGCGGCAACCAGCAAAAGGTCGTGCTCGCCAAGTGGCTGGAGCGTAACGCCGAGGTGATTATTTTTGACGAGCCCACACGCGGCATCGATGTCGGCGCGAAGTACGAAATCTATCAGCTCATCAACCAACTCGCCGCCGCCGGCAAGGCGATTCTGATGATCAGTTCCGAATTGCCCGAGGTGCTCGGCATGAGCGACCGCATCCTTGTGATGCACGAAGGCCGCGTGACCGGAGAGATCAACGACGTGCCCAACGCCACGCAAGCGGACATCATGCAATTGGCCGTCGGGGCAGAGAAGGACTTGGCGGCATGAGAAAGATTCTCCAGTCCAAGTTCATTTCTGAATACGGCACGCTGCTCGTGTTGCTCGTGCTGTTTGCCTACTACACGGTCGCCACGTGGGGTGTCATCCATCCGGTGAGCGCGGGCGCGGCGGGCGAGGTAGCCGAAAATATCTTAAAGCAGAACCCCAACGCCAAGGTGATGATCGTGGTGGACAAAGGCACCGAGTCTCAGGCGTTTGCCAAAGTGTTGAAGGCGGAACTGGAACAAGGCAAAGCAACGGTAGTGAAAACGGTCAGCGGTGCACCATCGGATGCGTCGGATGCGTTGCGCAAGCTGGGCGAGGCGGATGAGCGGATTGATTTCGTCGCCGCCACCCATGCGTCAGCCGAGAATGGCGTGTTGCGGCCCAAGCCGGGCAAGGAGGGCGATCGTAGTTTGGCGGGATTGGCGAAGCAGCACCCGTCACTGGCGGAAACCAAGGTGATTGTGCCGGACAGTTATGAGTGGTCGAACTTTCTGACGCGCACAAACGTGCTCAAGATCGCCAACCACATTTCGTACACGGCCATCATTGCGATCGGCATGACGATGATCATTATCACCGCGGGCATCGATCTCTCGGTGGGTAGCCTGATGGCATTCGCGGCGGTGGTCACGGCGTGGATGGTGCAGCAATGGGGCGGCGGGGCGGACGCGGGCGCATTCGGTCTCATCGCGTGTTGCCTCGGAGGGATGATATTATGCGGATTGTTCGGCGCGTTTTCCGGTGTGATGGTCACGGTATTTCATATCCCGGCCTTCATTGTCACGCTCGGAATCATGATGATCGCGCGCGGCTTGGCGCACATGATTTCCGGCACGCAACCCATCCCCGTGGAGGCGGCGGGCTTCGACTGGCTCGGTAGCCAAGCCACCATTCCCGGCGTGCCCAACCCAGTCTCGCTCATGATCCTCCTATTCATCCTTGCGCACATTCTCATGACGCGGACCACTCTCGGCCGCTATATTTATGCCGTGGGCGGCAATCCCGAGGCGGCGCGCCTTTCCGGTGTGCCGGTGAAATGGGTGCTCGTCTTCGTGTACGCACTGTGCGGACTGCTCGCCGGCGTGGCGGGCCTCATCAACGCGTCTCTCTTCACTAGCGGCAACCCAAAATTTGGAGAAGGCGAGGAACTGCAGGTCATCGCCGCGGTCGTCGTCGGTGGTACCAGCCTGGCGGGCGGCGAAGGGCGTATCCTTGGCACCCTTATCGGCGCCTTCATCATCGCAGTCATCTACAGCGGCATGAACCAAACCGGCGTCGGCGAGCACATGCAAAAAGTCGTCTTCGGCCTCCTCATTCTCGCCGCCGTTTCGCTGGATCAGCTCAAGAAACGAAATTTCAATTCCGGCAACCATTAAGCTCCGAACAATTCCTCCAGCCGCGCGCGCATGATGTTGCCGTCGACGGTTTCACCGGTCCAATACTCAATACCGGTGATGCCTTGGTTGACGAGCATGCCAAGGCCGTCAATGACCGTGCAGCCCTTGGCTTCGGCGTCGCGGACCAGTTGGGTACGGGGCGGGTTGGGAATCACATCGGCCACTACCATTTCGGCGGTGAGCGTATCCAAATCCAACGCTAGGGTCGCCTCGGCATCAGCGAGGCCGAGGCTGGTGGCGTTGATCACCACGTCCGTCTCGGCGGGCACGGAGTAGTCGCCATCCCAAGCCTCCAACACCGCCGTGACGGGGGTCTTGTCGTTGAGCAACGTCACCAGTTCGTTGCCGCGATCCGCGCTGCGGTTCACCACCGTGATGTGTGCCGCGCCGGCGAGGGCGCATTCCACGCCGATAGCACGCGCGGCGCCGCCTGCTCCGAACATCACCAGCTTTTTGCCTGCGGGATCAACGACCTCCTGCAGGCTTTTCAGGAACCCTTTGCCGTCGGTGTTCTCGCCGATGTATTGGCCATCCCGGCGCACGGCGCAATTCACCGCGCCGATGACGCTGGCCGATTCGCCGAGGCCATCGAGATGTTCGATGACGGCGACCTTGTGCGGGATGGAGCAATTGAAGCCGGCCCAGTTCATCGCACGCGCGCCGGCCACGGCGTCGGCCAGTTTCTCGGGCGGCACCTCGGTGTTCAGGTAACGGTAATGCAGCCCATGATGGCGATAGGCGGCCTCGACCATCTCAACCGTGGGGTTCTCCGCCGCTGGTTGCGCAAACGAGCCGGTGATGTGATGCAGGAAATTGTGTTCTTCAGACATGACGTGTACCGCAGATGAAACCAAACCTCGCCTGTGGACAAAAGGAAAAATCCGGGCTGATCTTCCCGCAAAGTGAACCGCAGCGCGGTGTGCGCCTTGCCCTATCCTCTCAAAGTGCTGAAGCCTCTACAGACGCAAGCCGGAGACAATTCGCGTTGACGGACCATGGCGCGGACGCGAGAATTCACAGGACTGATGGATGCTTGGTTTTCAATGAATGTTTTTTTTGCAGACCTTCCTTCAGGTTGGGCTTGGGGCCACAGCGATGGGAATTGGAAAGTTTGGGTGTGTGGCGGTATTTTGTTTTTATTAGTGTGTTGTTTTATCTATGACGGAATCAAGAACCGCGATGATAAATGGTGGAGAGAACAAGGCCCAATGGGAACTGGCCGCCCTGATGGCCGCCCTGATGGCCGTCAAAAGGGCCGAAAAGGCGGATGGCTGGCAAACACTTTTCTGGTTCAACTGTGGCGGAATGCTCCGCCTGAAATAACAACCTGGGGCAAAATTTGGCGAACCGTTCTGTTCTTGGGTTTTTGGGTGGTTTTAATTTACTTCATAGGATGGGCGGGACTCCTTGGAGGAGGAGGGTTTGATGAATATTGATATAAAAAGCCGTTTCCGAATTGAGAAATCTACGGCCCAAACCCTGCCACGATTTGCAAGGCGTGAGTTTCTGAACGCTCTATGGAAGTGATGGGCGCTCCGAACCTTTGGTCCCGCCCATAAAACAGGCTTTCCCGCGCT
>CAZHJW010000120.1:0-7110 GCA_964533265.1 uncultured Pedosphaera sp. | reverse complement strand
CACGGCTGGGCAGCCATCTGGCAAGGGGATGATACCCCAAAAATAGCAGGTCATATGACGCCTGACCCCATGGTTCATATGGGCGGCATGTCATTACTCATGTTGGTGTTGGTGGGCATGGCCTTTGGCGCAATGCCGGTAAATCCACGAAATTTCCGCAGCAAGTATGGAGATGCTTTGGTTTCAGCCGCTGGGCCGGCAATGAATTTCCTGCTCGCGTTTGCAGCTCTGACTTTACTGGCACTCTGGATGCGTATGGCGGGTATCGCAGAATCGGGCCCAGCCTTCAATGGACAGTATCTACTAAAAATATTTGGCGTTACGAATATTGCCTTGGGCATTTTCAACCTGATTCCCGTCCCACCATTGGATGGCTCCTCCATACTCGGCAATTTCATGCCTCCCTATCGGCGCTGGCTCGAATCGCTCGGCGATCCCACCTGGATGTTCTTCATACTGTTCATCGTACTCTGGAATGCACCTTACCAGTACAATCCCTTTGGAATCGCTCATAACGTTACAGATGCTTACATGCGCTTGTTTGGTTTTGCTATGGGCTAATCCTTGCACGGTAAGGCACCTGTGGGCATACTGCGCGGCTCCATGAGTAAAGAACCTGTTCGTGTTGCGGTAACCGGTGCGGCCGGCCAAATCGGTTATGCCCTTCTTTTCCGAATTGCTTCGGGCCAAATGTTTGGACCGGATCAACCGGTAGCCCTGAATCTCATTGAAATTGAGCCGGGCATGGCCGCCCTGGAAGGTGTATGCATGGAGCTGGACGATTGCGCCTTTCCGCTGCTCACCGATGTAGTTGCCACTTCGGACATCAATACAGGCTTTACCAACGTTAACTGGTCCCTCCTAGTTGGCAGTGTCCCGCGAAAGGACGGCATGGAGCGAGGCGATCTGCTGGGCATTAACGGCAAGATTTTCACCGGACAGGGGCAGGCCATCAACAACCACGCCGCGGGTGATGTACGCGTTCTGGTAGTAGGCAACCCCTGCAATACAAACTGCCTGATCGCCATGAATAATGCACCCGACGTGCCCGATGAACGGTTTTTTGCCATGACACGGCTAGATGAAAACCGCGCCAAATCACAACTGGCACAGAAGGCCAACGTAGCGGTAAGCAGTGTTTCCAACATGTGCATCTGGGGCAATCATTCGGCCACGCAGTATCCGGATTTCACCAATGCAAAGATCAACGGCTCCCCGGCCACCGACGCCATCACGGATCGTGATTGGCTCGAGGGTGAATTTATCAGTACCGTGCAAAAGCGCGGGGCAGCCATCATCAAGGCGCGCGGGCTATCCAGCGCGGCCAGCGCGGCCAATGCCATCATTGACAGCGTGCGCTCCATCAGTAAACCCACTGCAGAAGGCAACTGTCACAGTGTTTGCCTGTGTTCTGACGGCAGTTATGATGTGGAAGCGGGCCTGATCTCTTCCTTCCCTGTGGCCCATCGCGACGGAACGTTTGGCATTGTACAGGATGTCTCTATTGATGGTTTCAGCCGTACCAAAATCGATGCCTCCATCAGTGAATTGAAAGAAGAAAAAGAAATGGTCGCCGATCTATTACCAAGCTAAACGATGCACGAACTCGCACCGTATATTGACCACACCTTACTCAAGGCTGACGCCACTCGGGCGCAGCTTGAAAAGCTGTGTGCCGAGGCAATTGAGCACCAATTTGCCACCGTATGTGTTAACGGCAGCCGCGTTGAGCTAGCTTATTCACTCCTGGAAGAAAGCGATGTTCAAGTGTGCGCCGTGGTCGGTTTCCCCTTGGGGACTATGGATGCCGACGCCAAGCGATACGAAACCGAGGCGGCCGTAGACTCAGGCGCAGGCGAAATTGACATGGTAATGAATGTTGGCCGCTTCAAGGACGGCGAACATGATTACATTGTCCGTGAAATCAGGGATGTAGTGGAAGCCGCTGATGACCGCGTCGTGAAAGTCATACTTGAAACCTGTCTGCTCTCCGATGATGAAATCGTGCAAGCAAGCAAGCTGGTTGTGCAAGCACAAGCACACTTTGTGAAAACCTCCACAGGCTTTGGCAGTGCTGGAGCCACTCTGGAGCATGTGAAGCTCATGCGAGAAGCCGTTGGGCAATTTGCAGGAGTAAAAGCCGCCGGCGGTGTACGTAACGTTGAAGATGCCCACGGCATGGTTGAAGCCGGAGCGACACGGATCGGCACCTCTAATGGCGTGGCTATTGTTTCTGGCGATTCATCCAGCGGTAGCTACTGAGGCCTTACCTCCCACTGCGGTATTGAGTTAATACCTTTATTACGGTAGGTTTCCCTGCCTGACCCTTCGCTTGGATGGACCTTAAATTCCCATGCCCGACGTGCAAAACGCAGCTAACGGTGGATGATACCGCTGCGGGGCAAACGTTTGCCTGCCCTGCCTGTCAATCTAGTGTTACGGTGCCTCCTAGCCAACCAACCCGGGCTGGCAGCACCCCACCGCCTTCTTCAGCAGGTCGCTCCAGTGCTGCCCCTCCACCTGCTAGTAAAAAACCTTCGGCAGGTAAATCATCTGCCTCCCCACCGCCCCCCTCGTCGACCGGGGCACCCCCTTCCTCCTCCGTTGGATCTGGGTCGCCACCCCCTTCCTCCACAGCCCCATCGGGGACGGATTTAACCCCAGAAGACGCGGTTCTCGATGAACCTGAAGTTGGCAGTTATTCCTCTGGCTTTCTGGCGCAGTCCATTGATCAAAAAATGGCGCAGATGCGAACCACCACCAATAGTTTTTTTCTGGGAATCAGTTCCCAGAGTTTTAAATATGTGGGGGATATTTGTCTATTGGTTGTCGCCGTAATGTGGTTAGGAACGAGTGCTTGGGATGAATTCAAAGGGGAAGAAGGAGACAATGAAGGCGACGCTGTGGAGATGGCTGATAAGAAGAAAGGGGATGAGGCTGAAGCGGAGAAAAAGGCGGAAAACGCTTCCCTTTTTGCCAAGACAATCAAACCGATCTTTAAAGAACGTTGCTACGATTGCCATACAGGCACCGAGTCCAAAGGTAAACTTGAACTGAGTGTGTTGGATGACAATTCAGAAACCGGAATCAAGGGCCTACTTAGCGCTGTAACCAAAAACAATGCTAATGAAAGTGAGTTATTTAAACGAGTCAACGATAACAGCATGCCAAAAGGGCCGGATGCCAAGAAGTTCAACGACGATGAAAAAAAAGCTCTTCGTGACTGGATCGATGGGGGTGCCAACATACCTGAACCTTCAATTGACTCAGAAAAAATTGTCTCCATCGTCACCATGCTCTTTAAAGGCATCCTCCCGATCGCCTTCATCCTGATCCTGCATTACCTGACTGGAGTTCTTTTCAATGCGGGAGATGCTCTCATTAAATCCACTCCCAGTCGTTTATCAGCTAGTGGACTTTTGAAGGCTCTAGCGCTAGTAGTGTTACTGGCCGGCTTTACAGCAGCCATAGCCGGTATTGTGTATGGCATTATTGATGCCACCAAAGGATTCAGTGATAATTGGCTCAAGGTTCTGGCCAAGATTGGAGGAGGCGTTCTGGTCTATCTCTTCTGCGCTTCACTCGCGCGCCTTTGGTTAAAACCTGCGCAGCTAAATATCAAGATTGGGGCGGGCAATACAGCCGGAGATGAGGCCTTGGGCATCATGGCGCTCTTTTCCAAAACAATGCTCAAAGTAGCCCCGATTATCTATGGAATGGCACTGATATTTTGTCTGTTGTTTGCCGCCATGAATTTAGTAGCCAAGGATGACATTCCCATCATTACCGAACCAGCTGCCACGGCAGTAGATGAACCAAAGGAAGGAGTCCTCGAATCGATAGCCAACCTCAGTAAGGAAACACTTGGAGACACGGTCACCTACTTCAAAGACTCACCGTTAGAAGTTGCAGCAAAGTATCTGGACAAAGAATCGGTATTAATGATGGCCATCAAGATACCGGTGTACCTCTTCGCCTATTTCCTATTCAGCTACGTACTCGTGGAAGCCTTGCGGGCACTCTTTTCTCTGCCTAGCCGACGCAGTTAATGCTTCAACCCGCAAGCTGTCTCAATACGTAGGGCAAAATCCCCCCATGACGATAGTAGTCAACTTCAATTGGGGTATCAATCCGGCACAACACCGGAATGTCTTGGCTTTGCCCATCTTTAGTCACGCGCAAGGTGAGGTTGCTTTGCGGCTGCAATTCATCATCCAATCCTACCACGTCAAAAGTTTCAGTTCCATCAAAGCCAAGGCTCTGGGGACTTGCCCCATCCTTGAATTGCAGAGGCAATACCCCCATGCCCACCAAGTTGCTGCGGTGGATGCGCTCAAAGCTCGCAGCGACTACTGCGCGCACACCCAGTAAACTGGTTCCCTTGGCCGCCCAATCGCGGCTGGAGCCCGTGCCGTATTCAGTGCCCGCCAGTACTATAAGCGGCGTCCCATTGTCACGATGGGCCATGGCCGCTTCAAAAATACTGGTCGTTTCACCATCATACTTGGTCACCCCACCCTCAGTACCAGGCACCATCTGGTTTTTAATCCGTACATTCCCAAAAGTGCCACGAGTCATGATTCGGTCATTGCCTCGCCGGCTGCCGAAACTATTGAAATCTTTTTGCTCCACCCCATTCTCCTGTAGGAACTTTCCTGCCGGTGAATCGGCCTTGATGGCTCCCGCAGGCGAGATGTGATCGGTAGTGACACTGTCACCAAAAAGGCCCAGCACTTTTGCCCCGCTTATCTCTCCAATGCAGCCAGGCTCAATTCTAAAATTCTCAAAGAACGGCGGGTCCTGAATGTATGTGCTTTGATCCTCCCACTCATACACGTCACCGGTATTAGCCGGAATTTCGTTCCACTTGGGATTTTGATCAGAAAAATCACTGTAGAGCTTGCGGAATATCTCCGGTTTCAATGCAGTCTGAAGAACTTCCTGCACTTCATCAAGTGAAGGCCAGAGATCCTTGAGCAGCACTCCGTTACCCTCTTTGTCTGTACCCAAAGGTTCATTAGCTAAATCAATATCCACACGACCGGCTAGAGCAAAAGCAACCACCAGTGGCGGGCTCATTAGGAAGTTCGCCTTGATATTCTGGTGAATACGCGCCTCGAAGTTGCGGTTACCACTAAGCACACTGGCGGCAACGAGGTCATTTTTGACGACCGACTCCTCAATAGGCTTGGCCAGCGGCCCGGAGTTACCGATGCAGGTAGTACAACCGTAGCCAACAAGGTGGAATCCAAGTTGATCGAGATATTCCTGCAGGCCGGTGTTTTCCAGATAATCACTCACCACCCGTGAGCCGGGCCCAAGTGAAGTTTTAACTGCGGGACTAATTGTCAGGCCTTTTTCCACCGCCTTCTTGGCTAGTAAACCGGCCGCCAACATGACGCCGGGGTTGGAGGTGTTGGTGCAACTAGTAATGGCCGCAATTAATACACTCCCATGACCCACATTCACTTCGCCACTGCCATTCAAGGAAACAGTGGAGTCGGAGTCATTGAGCGTACCGGCTTCGCGCCCAAAACCGCCTTCGGTTACAGGGCGGGTGTACATCTCATTGAAAGCCTCCTTCATTCCCAGCAGTTCAATACGGTCCTGAGGACGCTTGGGGCCAGCCACACTGCCGGTTACCGTCCCCAGATCGAGCGCAAGATCCACTGAGTAGTCCACTGATCCAGCCTGCGGGATGCCAAAGAGCCCCTGTGCGCGGTAATAGTTCTCGTAAGCAGTACAATGTTCATCGCTGCGCCCGGTAGCACGCAGGTAATTGACCGTTTCAGTATCAATCGGAAAATAACCCATCGTCGCACCATATTCGGGTGCCATATTGGCAATGGTGGCACGATCAGGCAGTGGGAGCTTCTCTGCCCCCGATCCGTAGAATTCCACGAATTTGCCAACCACCTTGGCCTCACGCAGCATTTCGGTCACCGTGAGTGCAAGATCGGTGGCGGTCACCCCTTCAGACAGTTCTCCGGTGAGCTGCACTCCCACCACATCGGGTGTGAGGAAATACACCGGCTGACCAAGCATACCTGCCTCCGCCTCAATGCCTCCCACCCCCCAGCCTACAACGCCCAAGCCATTAATCATGGTGGTGTGAGAATCCGTTCCAACGAGAGTGTCAGGATAATGTATGCCATCCTTTTCAAGAATTCCTTGGGCGAGATATTCAAGATTCACCTGGTGGACAATGCCGATCCCCGGTGGCACCACCTTAAAGGTGTCAAAGGCCTGCATGCCCCATTTGAGAAACTGATAGCGCTCACGGTTGCGGGTGAATTCCAACTCGAGGTTCTTATCTAGCGCATCTTCACTGCCCGCGAAATCCACCTGCACGGAATGATCGACCACCAAATCCACGGGCACCAGTGGCTCGATGAGCTTGGGGTCCTTGCCTAGACGCGCCACCGCACTACGCATGGCCGCCAGATCGACGAGCAACGGCACTCCGGTAAAGTCCTGCAAAACGATCCGCGCCAAAAGAAAAGGAATCTCCTCTGTACGTTCGGCTTTGGGCTGCCACGAAGCCAGTTCACGGACGTTTCCCTCGGTCACTTTTTTGCCATCCACATTGCGCAAGACCGCTTCCAGGACAATTCGCAAGCACGCAGGTAAACGGGAAATCTCGCCCAAACCCGCCTCTTCCAAAGCCGGCAATGAATAGAACTGGCTCTCGGTTCCGTTACCCAGATCGAAAGTTTTTAGTGAATCAAAACTATTATGTGCACTCATTCGGTACACGGAAAATGAGGGAGGAAGGTGGGCCGTGTCAAGGGAGCTGCTCCTTAAGGGGTGTTCTCCTTTTCCCAGGCCACTCTGGCTGCCATCTCCTTCTCCAACTCACCCCTACGCTTTTTTGATTCCGGCAACACGTGGGGCACTACATATTCAGCATACTGGAGTTTTTCTGCCTGGGTTTCTGCTCCCCTGCCGCTGTTGAGCATATCCTGTTGGCGTAGGGGAATACATTTCTCACAGCCAAAAAATCCGCCCTTCCTTATGGCTTCCTCCTCTGCTTCGGGATCAAAACCCAGCTCCCCCTCCTTATCAACAAAGACTCCGGGATCTGGCATGATGAAAACATGGGGTTTACCG
>CAZHJW010000119.1:0-7117 GCA_964533265.1 uncultured Pedosphaera sp. | reverse complement strand
TCAAGAGATCATCATCACTCACCTTGCGGTGAATCTCCTCTTCCACCTTCTTGCGCGTACGTTCCATGTTCAGTGGCTTAAGATCGGCTCCAGGACGGCCTTTGATAGGCTTTTGCTTACCGAGCACCACCTGCTGCACCTTACGCGGCCAACCTCCGAGAGGTTTACCAAGGCGACCCTTCATCATGTCGATAACTGATTGAGGAAACGGCGTGGCCCCTGGCTCAAGATTTACCACGTCCGCCGGTTTAATACCACGGGTCACAAGGAACATCGTCATGTCCCCCACCACTTTGCTGGAGGGAGTTACCTTTACAATATCACCAAAGAGCTCATTCACTTCCGCATAAGTGCGAGCCACTTCCTTCCACCGGGCACCCAAGCCCATGCTCTCGGCCTGTTCGCGAAGGTTAGTATACTGACCACCGGGCATTTCATGCTCATAAATATCACCAATCCCGCTGCGAGGACCGGTGTCGAAAGGCGCATACAACTTTCGCACCAGCTCCCAGTAATCGGAAAACTCATTTAATGTGCCGAGGTTGAGGCACGTTTCCCTTGGTGTATGGTTGAGCGCAGCAACAACACTGTTAAGATTCGGTTGACTAGTAGAGCCCGACAGGGAAGCTATTGCCAAATCCACTATATCCACACCTGCCTCGGCAGCCTTAAGGACTGAGGAAGCATTCACTCCACTGGTGTCATGTGTGTGGAAATGAATCGGCAGGTCAACCTCTTCGCGTAATGTCTCCACTAACTTGTGGGCAGCATACGGACGACATATGCCCGCCATGTCCTTGATACAGAGAGTGTGTGCGCCCATTTTCTCAAGTTCCTTGGCAAGTTTCACATAGTACTCTAGCGGATACTTATCTCGTTCAGGATCGAGAAAGTTTCCGGTGTAGCAAATCGTGCCTTCGCATACCGCGTGCGTGTCCTGTACTGCCTCCATCGCGGCCTTAAGGTTGGGAAGGTAGTTGAGCGAATCAAACACACGGAAGATATCCATACCGCTTTCGGCAGAATGCTTCACAAATGCCTTAACGACGTTATCAGGGTAGTCTGAGTAACCAACCGCATTTGATCCGCGAAATAGCATCTGGAAACAGATATTTGGAACCGCCTCTCGCAGTTGTCTCAAGCGCTGCCAAGGATCTTCCCGCAGGAAGCGCATCGCGGTATCAAATGTCGCACCGCCCCACATCTCCAAACTAAACAACTCGGGCGTGCGGCGCGCGATTGCATCAGCCGCATTAAGCATGTCTTCAGTACGCATACGGGTAGCAAACAGGCTCTGATGCGCATCACGTAGAGTCGTATCAGTAATGAGCAGACGCTTTTGCTTTCGAGCCCAGACAGCAAACTTCTCTGGACCTTGTTCAAGCAAAATTTGACGCGTACCTGAAGGTGGCTGCTGATCACCTTCGTATTCAGGTTCTAGAATGGGAGTAAAAGGCTCCTTCACCTCAAAGCCCTTGGCTTGAGGATTACCGTTGACCACCACATCGCCAATGTAGCTCAGCAAACGGTTTGCACGATCTCGGCGTGGGCGGAAAGCGAACAACTCCGGCGTTGTATCAATCAAAGTCGTCGTTGCCTGCCCGCTACGAAACGTCTCGTTTCCGATCACATTTTCCAGAAACGGAATATTAGTCTGCACACCACGAATCCGAAATTCTCTGAGTGCCCGGTTCATACGGTCGAGCGCAATTGGGAAACTCATACCACTGGCAGTAATCTTTACCAGCAGGGAATCGTAAAAAGGTGTTATCACACTACCCGCATCACCCTGACCACCGTCCAATCGCAAACCAAAACCTGCTGCTGACCGGTAGGCTATAATCCGACCATAATCCGGCGTAAAATTATTGGCCGGATCCTCTGTAGTCACTCGGGCTTGAACTGCATGCCCCACACACGGCATGTCCTTCTGCCTCGGCAACTGCATCACATCTCCATGCAGTTTGTGCCCTTGGGCTACCTGAATTTGTGCGCGAACCAGATCAATTCCGGTAATTACTTCAGTAACCGTGTGCTCCACTTGAATACGTGGATTCATCTCGATGAAATACCATGCCTTGGTATTCACATCATAGAGAAACTCTATGGTCCCCGCGTTGTCGTAGCCGATGTGTTTGGCCAACTCCACGGCTGCTACACACAATTCACTCCTTACGCTTTCATCCAATGCCACACTCGGCGCAATCTCCACCACTTTCTGATGTCGACGTTGCACTGAGCAATCACGCTCGTGCAAATGCAACACATTGCCGTGTTGATCACCCAAAATCTGCACCTCGATGTGCTTGGCACGCGATACGTATTTCTCGAGAAACACTGCCGGATTACCAAAAGCACGATCAGCCTCTCCACGCGCTTCATCAACCAGTCTTTCCAAATCCTTAGCTTTCTTGACTACTCGCATTCCTCGACCACCACCGCCAAAAGCAGCCTTGATGATCAAAGGGAAACCAATCTCCTTGGCCACCTTCACTGCCTTGGCACGGGTCTTGATCGGCTCATCGGTACCCGGCAGAATCGGCACTCCTGCCGCCTTGGCCAAGGCCCGCGCCTCAGTCTTGTCCCCCATCTGTCGCAGCAACTCAGGACGGGGGCCCACAAACGTAATACCAGCCTTCGCACAAGCCTGGGCAAAATCCGCGTTCTCCGCCAAAAACCCATAACCCGGATGAACAAGGTTGACCCCTCGTTCGCTGGCCATTTCCACAATGCCTTCAATATCCAAATAGGCACCCACCGGCCCCTTGCCGGCACCAATCATGTACGCTTCGTCCGCCTTGAAACGGTGCACAGCAAGCCGGTCTTCCTGTGCGTAAATGGCAACGGTCCGCATGTCCATTTCCGTAGCCGCACGAAAAATGCGAATGGCTATCTCACTACGATTGGCCGCCATCAACTTTAGCGGACCTTCAGAGGCTGATACTTTCTTCTTTGATTTCCTCGCCATGGAGGTGGTTCTTTTAGCAGAAAAACACCTAAAGGGAAAGATTTGGTGTCACAGCCCTATTCACTCTTGCCTAGCTGAAGGCTTTGTACAAAATATTCGCATGAGCCTGAGATGCGTATTCTTCTTAATTTGTCTATTCATACCTTATCTCCCCCAAGCTGCAGTCGAAGCATTTGAAATTGGCCCCAGCAACACGGATCAACTTCCCAAGGGCAAGGAAGCTGATGGTATTATCGGTGACTTTGTGATGCGCAATGGCCATGTCACAGCCGTTATTTCCGGCAACCAGCCCCTGCGTCGCGCCAACATGAGCACTTTCTATGGTGATGGGGGGACCACCCCAGGCTGCCTTTATGACCTTACTCTGAATGAACGTCAAAATGATCAGCTAACCGTGTTTGCCCCAAGCAACCAACGTGGAGATGTTTCACATGTAAGAATTGTCCGTTCGGATGGAGAAATAGCCGAGATCGAAGTAGTTGTGGATGCCGCACGCAATAATGGTTTATACAAAAGACACACCTACCAAATTGATGCCAACTCCAAAGGCATTCTCGTTACCACCACATACAAGAATCTCTCCAAGGCCATCAAGAGTGGCTCAGTGGATGATTATTGGAAACCTTCTGGAAAACGCGGAACATATAGGGGGGTTCGATGGATTGATGCAGTCGATCCTGCAGACAAAGGTTCATACGCAGTTGGATGGCTCCCTGAAAACGGCGAACGTCATAAAGGATTAGTTTCTCACCCGGGATCATTATCGCTAAAACCCGGCGAACATAAAACTTTCACTCGCTACATTACTGTAGGCAACTCACCCGCAGAAGCCTTGGGCGAAGTTTTCAGTTACACCGATAAAACCTCCTCTAAAATTTCCATTGAGATCGATAATTCGAATACTGCTTTGATTAACCTCTCAAACAAAGGAACCGCCTTTCATGCATACACCACAAAAAATGGGAACTCCACCTTTAACTTACCCGAAGGCGATTATGATATTGAAATAAATGATCGCGGTAGAAAAATTGTAAAACAAAAGATAACCGTAAATCAGAAGGGAACTTTTGAACTACGGTTTACACTTTCCGATTTATCAGGGATTACGTTTAATATTCGCGACGAAAATAATCTTAGTACGCCCTGCAAAATTCAGTTTTCTGGCACAGGTAAAACAGTAACGCCAAATCTTGGGCCACAGAACCGAGCACACGGTTGCGTGGATCAATGGCATTCGGAGATGGGTAAATTTAACGTGGCGCTGGATCCAGGCACGTACCGACTGGTAATCACCCGCGGCGTTGAATTCAATCATTTGGTTCGTGAAGTAACTGTCAAAGCTGGCCAATTTACCAATGTCTCGGGCACTCTCAAGCGTCTGGTTAGTACCACTGGTTGGATCAGCACGGATTTCCACAACCATTCCACCCCCAGCGGCGACAATCAATGCGGTACTGATGACCGTATCATCAACCTTGCGGCAGAACATATTGAATTTGCCCCTACCACGGAACACAACCGCTTGTACGACTGGGCCCCACATATCAAAAAACTCGGCCTAGGCGATCACTTAAGCACAATCATCGGCCTAGAGCTGACTGGTGGGGGTGCCGGTTCTCACCACAATGCATTCCCCTTGCCTTCCCCCAATCCTTACGCGCAGGACGGCGGTGCTCCAGTGTTCAAAAAAGACCCACGCCTTAATGCAATCAACCTTCAAAACATGGGTGACTGGAGTCCGGACCGGTGGATACATCTAAATCATCCAAACATCACAGAGAAGTTTTGGGACCGGAACCTTGATGGTAAAGCTGATGGAGGCTTTGCCGGATATGAGAACTATATTGACGCATTGGAGACACAAAATTTCCGCGGTAATAACATCCTAGCTAAATCCCCATGGACTATTGCCCGCCGTGGTACGAGTGAAAGCGTGCGCGAAGTTCGAGAGTTTGTATGGCTACAGATGCTTAACCAAGGTATGCGCACTCGGGCCATTGCCGTGGCAGACGCACACTCAGTCTATGGGAATGGTGTTGGAGGATGGCGAACCTATATTCCTAGCAGTACCGATGAACCCAGCAAAATTGATCCCAAGGAAATCATACGCAATGCCAAGGCTGCCAAACTCATGCTAACGACCGGTCCTTTTCTGGAAGTTACTACCGGAAAAGCGATCAGTGGCGCAGACATAAAATCCACTTCTGGCAAAGTAAGCCTTAAGGTCAAGGTTCAGTGCACTGATTGGATAGATATTGACCGTGTCCAAGTACTGGTCAACGGCAGACAGGAGCCCAAATACAATTTCACACGTGCAAGTCACCCGGATTACTTTAGTGATGGAGTGGTCAAGTTTGACCGCACTATCGATATTAAACTTAAAGAAGATGCACATCTCATCGTGGTAACCATGGGTGAGAAATCCACGGTTAAAACTGGATATGGAACCAGCAGTAACGCGAGTTTGAAACCCTGCGCCTACATCAATCCCATTTGGGTAGACGTGGATGGAGGCGGATTCAAGGCGAATGGAGATACCCTAGGATGGGATTTGCCGGTTGGCCGTCAGGATCCAAAGAAAATCCGAGCACTCTTAAAGACAAAGGGAATAAACTAATGCTATTTATGATGCAGCTTGTAATGCTGCCTTAGTAAATCTTTGCCGTAGTCATTGCCATTGGGCGTCCGGACGACTGTGTGAATATGCTGGCGAGTGGGAGTAGATGAGCGAGCGAGCGCAATAGGACGTTGGTGATCAAACTCGATGAGAATCACCGGGCTTTGTATGCGGTAATAGAAGACACTTTCCTTGGTTGTTTGCCCCATCCAGCCGAAATAGGTGGCATCCATATGTTTTTTTACCTCAACCATCTTCACCTTGGCATGTCCCTCAGCCATGTTGCCGACATGAACATTAATTAGTTTTTGCAACTGATCTTTTTGCTTTGCCGTTAGCTCGCTACACTTGATACCCATGTAATCCAATACCTGATTATCCTTGAATGCTTCCCCGACATTATTGGTTGGTCCTTTTTGATTGGCGACAATGGCTTTTGCCTTATGCGCTTTAGTTAGCGAGTTGATAAATTGGAGTCCCTGCTCTTGTTCTGCCTGACAGACAATCGTGCCCTTGAATTTCCCACCCTCTGCCTTCACTGGTTCCGAACCCATAAAGACCGGACTCATCACCACCTGATCGCCCAACACAAAATAATTTATCACCACATGATGCCCATCAAGCTGCCAACCCCAGGGCTTGGTCGCACTGGGTTCGCCCATGATGGTGATCCAGTAGAGCCACTCGCCGTATTCATCAAAGCGATTGGTCAACTCGGCGAGCGTACCGTTAAGTTTCATGATGTCCTGCGTTTGCTTAAGACCTCTAGCACTTAAACTAGATTTCATAAGGTTGAAGGCCAACTCCCGTTGCCCCTTGGTCATCTTGTCAAACCCCACACCCTGGCGCGCGTAACGGTGGCGGTTATCCCATTTGCGCCACTCGATATCATCCACCGGGAAAACCGTTTTCTTTCGATCTTCCTTGCTGAGGCTCGCAAGAAAAGCCTTGGCTGCTTGTCTCACCGGCTCGGTACTCACGCCTGTTTTGCGAATGGGAAACAAATCAGCCGGCGGTACATCCAGATAAAACAACCCCTTGTAAGGTTGAGCCAAGGCAGCCTCACGTTGACCATCAAAGCGACCCCGCTGAGCCCAAACTGCCTGCTCAGCAACCCAGCTAAAAACCAAAATCAAAATAATTTTCTTCATAATAAATTCTTAATTATTGCCCATCCCTTTCCAATCCAAACGGAGGGGTTGTGACTTGCCTCAAGGCGTCAGCCAGCTCAGCGACCGTTAAGGGATGATCCACGGAAACATCGTGCGTCTCAATGGGATCCTCTTTCACGTCGAACAAGCTGATTTGTTGCCGATTCCATATCAGTTTCCATTGATCATGGAGAACCGCAAATTCGCCGGAGGGCCCGGCCACAATCACTGGTGGCCGTTTCACCGCCTTGTTTTGGACTATTGCCGGCCAACAGTTTACGCCGTCGAGCGGCTTTGGGTTGGCTGACTTGATGCCCGCAGCAGCTGCGAATGTTGGGAAAAGATCCTGCGCGGAAATCAACTGATTACATTTTGTGCCCG
>CAZHJW010000118.1:0-7127 GCA_964533265.1 uncultured Pedosphaera sp. | reverse complement strand
CACCCGATTCTGCTAACCTCTTGACTGAGTCGAACGCATTCACCTGCGCCTGAGGCGCCGAAGAACGAGACAAAAAAAGTAATACCACCACCCCGATCGCAAGAGTCATAACCAACTTCTTCACGCTGAAAATGTAGCTCATTCGCATCTCATAAATCAAACCTCAACTGAACTCTTCACACATTCAAAAGTGGGAATATAAGGTGGTGAAGGGCAGCAATATACCGCGAAAAAAAACCCCGAAAAACTTGGAGCTGAAAGTTGGGAACTTCTACCCGAAGTGTCCGCCGCTTTACCCTGCAAGACGGCCGACCCTAGTGTTCCCGCCCAAGCACCCACGTATCTTTTTAGTTGTGTTGGTATGAAACGGAACTAAAGCAGGGTGCTGGGTCACTATTCCTACTTCGTCTCCATTGTATATACCCCATCCCACCCACTGGGCAATCCCTCCCGAATCATTTTTTCACAGAGTGACTGATGCACCCGTGCTGCCTTGTCCTCCGGATTATTACTCAAAACAAACTTAAAACCCTTCAGGGCTGCTTCCATGTTTCCCTTGCAAAATGCCTCCCTAGCTTCAGCGAACTGTTCCTGCAGGGCTTTTTTCATGGCGCAAGATTCAGGAGGATCACAGTCAAGAGACTCGTAAAGCATGGTTGGCCTGTTCTTCCCCTTAACCCTAACAAGCCCGACGGTACGAAAGGACAAGCCGTGGTTCTCAGGGAGGCAATCAATTGTCCCCTCGGTAACCAAAGTACGCGCCCCATATAGCTTGGTTAACCCTTCGACTCGACTGGCCAGATTCACCGAGTCTCCAATCACCGACGCATTCAGCCGATTCTGTCCGCCAATGGTACCCAACATAAGACCTCCAGTATGAATTCCAATACCGATTGATATGGGCGGATCCCCGCGCTGTGCGCGAACATCGTTATAACTATCGAGGGCCCTGTACATACCATGCGCAGCTAAAACCGCCTGCATCGCACCGCCTTCTTCCTCGCCGAGAACATCGCCATCAAATAATGCCATCACCGCATCGCCCATGTACTTGTCTATAAATCCATCGTTCTCATGGATGACCGGCTCCATGTAGCCTAAATACTCGTTGATAAAGGCAAAATTCTCCTCCGTGCTCATCTTCTCAAAAAGGCTAGTGAATGATCGTATGTCTCCAAAAAGAGTACTCATACGTTTCTCAACACACTGGCCCAATTCGATCTCCGTAATGCTTTCGCGTTCCAGTCGGTCTAGAAAAGCCTTGGGGACAAAACGCTCGAAACTCTTGGAGAGCGCCGCATTGCGTGCATAAGCTTCAAGTTCAGCCTGCAAGGCTTCGGCCCGTTCATCCTCAATACGCCTTACCTTATCGTTCATGGCCACGCAAAAGACAAAAAACTGAATCTCCAGGGCTATGTAAATCGACTGGCCTCCCCGATACATATGCGGAATGAAACCGAAGATCTCGGCATACATAACGACCACAGAGCCCACAAGCATCACCCAAGTCGCACTGTACATGATTGCAATGCGATCGCCCCGAAACACCTTGGGTAAAGCCAACCCAACGGGTACCAGTATCGGCGGCAAACATGCCACAGTAATCATACTCGCGATATTAAACGGGAGTATTATCACTGAAATCAGCGCGATAAACCTAAGGTAGTTAAGCCCCTTCAACCACCTCGACAACTTGGGATTGTCCAACCTTAAATCCAAAAGGTAGAAGGCAAACCGTTCTGCCGCCCAAAACGTGATAACAGCCGATACCACAATCAGGCGGTTGTTGAGTTCACCCCTGATTTCGGCAGGAAGGTAAATGCCTGCTCCACCCCAATGGTAAAAGGCTGTGTTACCCAAAACCCCAACCACATAAGCAAGAAACCATAGATACATCCTTTCCCCCTTGGATCTTGCCGCCAAATAGATTCCATAAAATGTAAGGAGCAATAGGGTCCCCATGAAGAGTCCATTGATCAAATTCCGGCTGGATTCGGAGCGTTCTAATTCCGGCCAGCTTTTTAGAAACAACTTAACCGGATGAGGAGATTCATCGACCAAACGAAGATAAAAAATCAGCTCTTCTTGAGGTGACACACTGAGCTCAAAAACCGGAAGAGCAAGAGGCACCTGACGGTCGACAAGCTCCGAATCTTCCCCAGCATAGTGTGCAATAAAACCGTCCGACCCATTGGGAAGATATGCCGTAACCGAATCCGTCAAGCGAGTTCCATAAACGAGGTTACGGCTCACAGTTTCAGGACTGCTGTTGGTCAGTGCAAATCGGACCCATACAGCAGACTCACTGCTTGGACGGCTATAAGAACGGTTGCCAACAGACTCGAAAACTCCCGAATCCAAGACCTGTTTAATTTCCATTGATAAACTAGAATCAAGAAATATATCCAGATGCCCTTGAAGTGAAGCCGAGTTCCCGACCTTGGCGATATCAAAGGCCGGGGAACGAGTTTCAGCCGCCAGAACTCCGTTGAAGTGGAAACACGTCAGGAGAAACAACAGACCCAACAGGCGGTAACTTATGGATGCCGCGAAGGCGTTCACAAAGAGCAACCCTCCTCAGACTGTGATGCCAGCTCCTCATCTTCCGAAGCCAAGTCGCCAATAATGGCGGTGCGGTAAGTTCCCAATGTTGCACTCATTGAAAGGATCATTATCCACTCAAAAAGCGCAGCCAGATCCCACTTGGCCGAAAGCGTACCCGCCTTGAAAGTCTCCGGGCTCCGGGCTAGTTTGCGCAGTTCCTCCCAGTTCCGGCCCTCCGTCGAAAGGTTATCCTCTTTGATAGCCTCCAACGAAAAATAAGCAAAACCCGTCAAACCAATCACCACGGCCAGCACCGGAAGAGCCCGTTTCTTCAGTTCATCAAAATATCTCGGAAATTTATGACCTAGCTTCCATTCCAGCACCATTTGAATGACACACCACATAACCCCATAGGCAAACATACTTCGGGCCACAATCCCGTGGAACGGGCTAAACTCCGGCCAGGGCAGGAAGGCTAGCACAAACGTATAAGCTACGGATAGAATCCCGAGCGCGTATGAAATTAAATTCACGTAGCCCCAAATTCGACCCGCACCCACGTCAGAAATAGCCTTACGTTTTTCACCAAAAATAATGGTGATCATCGCCATGATGGCAAGCGTGCTGATAGAGATTCCAATGGAAAAAATAGTGTCTTCAGGTTGAAATAAATCCAAATCGGAAATGAAAGGCATAAACGGTTCACTATGATTTGCGATCACGGTGATAAAGTAGCACACCACAAGAGTTGCAACGGGTCCACACACTCCGGTCAGGAATATAAAATTCAACCAGTTGCGCGTTAATTTGTTCTTCATTGTAAAGGTGGAGATGCCAGGCCTTCCTTA
Organism: uncultured Pedosphaera sp.; assembly: GCA_964533265.1. GTDB lineage: Bacteria > Verrucomicrobiota > Verrucomicrobiia > Limisphaerales > UBA1100 > UBA1100. The sequence continues at coordinate 3,735 of CAZHJW010000118.1, read as the reverse complement.
CCCGAACACCCCGTCCGGGCAGAGTAGCAACCAGTACCCTACTACCTGATGGCGACCCTATATATTCGGCAATTCGGCAAAGCTTTTTGCAATTCAGCAACGCCAGCCTCGGTTGTTTTGGTGTTGCGCAAGTTCAGGAAATTAACAAGCTTGAGCTTGGCCACCTCCTTGAGCCCTTTGTCGGTTATTTCTGTTCCTTCCAAGACAAGCGAGTTTAGTCTCTGTAGTTTGGCCACCTCCTTGAGACCCTCGTCGGTTATCATTTTACAACCGAACAAGGTCAGCAATTTAAGCCGCTGCAATTTGGCTACTTCCGCGAGCCCTTCATCTGTGACTGGAGTAAAAGACAACTTGAGGTGGGTAAGCTGCTTGAGTTTGGCCACCTCCTTAAGGGCAGTTGGGTAGTGCATTTTGGTGGAACTCAAGTCAAGCGAGGTTAATTGCTTAAATGCCACTATCGGCTTGAGGCCCTTGGCAGTTACAGGGTTGCCTTCCAAGCTGAGATCTTTAAGTTGAGTAAGCTGGGCCACTTCTATAAGATTCCTGTCATTTATTCGGGTACGCCGAAGTGTCTCCACTTTTTCCAAATCTGCCTTGGTGAGTGTCCCTTTGGGCTTATTAATTTGATTGCGTATCTCCTGCTCAACAAAGGCATTTGAAATAGGGCCCTTACCTCCACATCCCGAGAGGGAGGCCAAGACAATTATTAGAAGGAGTTTCCTCACGGACGCGACCTTACGCCTCTGACATGGCGTGTAAATCCCCATCTAAACCTTCAAGCAACCACGCGTCTTTCCCTCTACCTGTTTAATTTAACATCGTCTTTCCATACATAACCAAGATCATTGATTGAATGCTCCATCCTTTTGCGTGAAATTCCCGGAGCCTACACCTTGTTATACAGGCACCTATTTAGATAAATCAATTAATTGCATAAACCCCGATTTCCCCTGAAATTGGGTATAATAAACAGTATAAAAAGGATTTACATACGATCAAACAGGCATGTAATCTGTTGCATCCCTCACGGTAGGGATTGGTGCTGACTGAACGTTGAGAACAGATTTTGAAAAGGATAGGAGAAATATGAAAAAGGACGCAAGAAAACGACAAGGCTTCACCTTAATTGAGTTATTGGTGGTCATTGCCATTATTGGAATTTTAGCAGCCATGCTGCTCCCTGTGTTGGGCAAAGCCAAAGCCAAAGCTAATCGGATTAAGTGCGTCAATAATCTGGGACAGTTCGGCAAGGCATTTATCGGTTTTGCCGGCGACAACACTGGCCGACTCCCATGGCAGCTTACGCCGCGTGGACGCCACGGCCACTTCGATAAGTTTTACGTGGAAACAACTGCAGCCATCTTTTCAGCCCCAGCGGTAAAAAGCGAAATCCAAACAGCGAAGGCATTACATTCTCCCTGCGATCCAACACGACAAGCGGCAAATGATCAACTCCAAGCCAACTGGAAGAATATTAATATCAAATTAAACGGTTCCAAGGTACATACCGATGCGCTGAGTTACGTACTGATAAAGGGAGCTGATACGGGGCGGCCTTCGACGGTGCTGGCTGCCACCCGAAACCTGACAGGACTTGCGCTCAACAACTCCCAGTGGGCAGGCGCAGATGAAGACCCTGTTTTGGATTCGGCAATGGCCGGGTTAATGAAGAGTCAGGGCCAACTGGTGATGGGCGATGGCAGTGCTTCCCAATCCTCCAACGCTGATCTGGGCGAAGCTGGCAAACGCACCATTGCACACATGAATTCCAAGGGAGGCGTAACCCGGGGGGAAGCCAACCCGATGATTATCCATGAGGGCCTCACCCTACTGGATTACGCAAAAATTTCGAACTACGCCTACATGAATGTGACGAAACCACCCAAGATTAAGGAGTACTATTTATATTCGCAGAGTTTCAGTGACGATAAACACGCGATATACGTCAACGAGAATGCCAACCACATTATAGTTGGAATAAGAGGTTCGGCCAATCCACAAATTGGTGCAGCGCTTAACCAAGGCCTAGCCAACATGTCGCAGAATCAGGCAAATCTAACACAACTGCTTTCAGACGTACAGGACATGGCTGAATCAATTAAAAATATGAGTTTTACCGTGGACACGAGTGGTAGCTTGCTGAAGGTTGCGAAAAATTTATATAATGAAATACAATCAACCCGATACGAGATACAACTAACAGCAGATCAATTTAAGCCAATGTTCAATTCGTTCAAAACTGCCTTCACCAATAATAAGCAGTTTCAAGAGGGTATGGCCGATTGGATAGGAAATATAGACCTGCTGGATCCTGACTCGAAGAACTTCTATCAAGGCCCCCGTTACAATGCTTCCAAAGGTAAGTTGACCAATTTGATAAAAAACTACGGTGAGGGATATACCTATACCCTCACCGGCCACAGTCTGGGAGGACGGATTTCGTTCGATTTGGTTAGGGATCCTCGCGTGGGGAACAAAGCACTAATTGACAAGGCCTATGGGTTCAATCCAGGCATTATTTCTAATCCTGATTTGACTTGGAGCAAAATCAACGTTCCCTATATGGAGCCAAGCATTCAATGGCAAAAAAAAGAATTAGGGACTTGGGGTCCCGAAATGACGTGGCAAACAGTATCTATCCCTTATATTAAGGGTTGGACGTGGAGTGGAACAATAAAATGGGGGTATAAGAATGTGTCAAGCTGGCTGCCATCGGGAAAAATGAAATGGTTCGGAACCGGCATATATGAAGATGTTCCAGTAGGCATGACCCTGACGAAAAAGACATTTACGTTGCCGTATATTAAGAAACCCGGGATAACAGTTCGCCATTACAAGGGTAATAGCCAGATGGATTTACACCGAATGACTGGCGACATCGCCTCGGAATTTGGCATGGGCAAGGCAAATGGAGGCTACCTTAGTGGATGGATGGGAAATGGAGCATCAAACTTCGGTCATATCGCACATCCCTACCCGGCCCCGAATAATATGTCCATGATGCAACAACACAAAATTGGAAATTTGATAGACGCAATAGAAAAACGCCTTGATGGACAAGAGCCTCCGGTTAATACCACCCTGCATAATAATTGAAATCACATGTCGGTATGAGTAGTCTGTTATACATGTTTTACCGCTCTGTTTTGGCAGGAATGCTCTCTCTGGGCCTTGTACTTTTCTCAAGCTGTGGCAAGGAGGAAAAAACACCGGAGGAAGTGGGGAAGCCAAATTCCATGGACCAAAAGGTCTTTGAAGCTGCAACCAAGGCTTTTACCAAGGCATTGGTTGGCACCTGGGTCATGGGCCTACCCAAGTCGCATCCACAATATGACCCCAGTAAGATATCCAAAGATACAATGGAGTACGAATTTACTGCTGAGAACACCGGATACATGAGCGCAGGGAATATGAAATCGACCTTCATCTACAGTGTCTCTGGCAAAGTCATCACACTGAATTTTGAGGGAGGGAAAGAACCGCTAGAAGTGAAATTTTCACTGCTTTCCCCAGATATGATCTCTCTGGAGATTCAAGACTCAAATATAATGTTCGCCCGTAAAGGGAAGTAGCATAATCGGTCCAGAACAGGCCGTATAGTAAGATCCCCCTCGCATTCCATTCAAAAAAACCCATTAAAGGTTAAGCCCAAGTCTGTGGGTGAAAACTGTATCAACACGCTAAATCTGATTTACCACACCCGCTTCAATCGCTAGACTCACGGGCTATGCAGAA
>CAZHJW010000117.1:0-7168 GCA_964533265.1 uncultured Pedosphaera sp. | reverse complement strand
CAATCCGATTCGACCCAGTCGAACTAGTGTTCGCCCAAGCCACTAGTCCTCCACCGTCCCACAAGGTCATGCTCGGGGAACTCTGGTGTCCTCCAACTCCATCTATCATTGCGTGCTCCCCTCCCAAAGGCGCCACCGCAGCAGGTAGTCCCATCACGATAAATGAGAGTATAAACGGGAATAATTTGTAGTTTTTCATAATAACCCCATCATAAAACTATTATTTCAGGCCAGTATATTTGACTTGGCTAAACGACACGCACTTAGGGAGGGCACAGCCCTCCCCTACTGGTATTGCTTGGTTATTGGTCCCTAATGGACCCTCCTTACGGGACTTATTAACAATAAATATATTATTGTCAATAAGATTCAGAGAGGCAGAACTACTGCTTTAGAAAGGCAATTCTCCTAGTTCCTCGAGTTTGGATTTAAAATTCCATTTTCGATACAAATCTTCGAGTGCTGCAACATCACGAGCCTTAGGTCTCAAATCACTCAAAGATTCATCCCATAGTGCAATCTTTTTGAGCCCAACCAGTTGTTGATTGCGCCGAACATCGTTCTCTGCATCTGCGAGGCGGTCCCGGAGTTTTTCTGAAACAATAGAGTCCAGTTTTTCATATATAATTTCGACGGTCCCGTGCTGCGATAAAAGCTTGGCCGCAGTTTTGGGTCCCACTCCCTGTACTCCCGGAATACCATCTACTGCATCACCCATCAAACTGAGCCAATCGACAATTTGATTGGGTAAAACACCAGTTTTTTCTTCCACTTGGGAATCACCCCACAAGGTGTCAGTTTTATCGTTGGGATTTAACATACAAATGTTTGAGTTGATGAGTTGAAAAAAATCTTTATCTGAACTGGCTATAATAATGGTGAAATCATCTGCCTCAGCCTGCCGTGCAAGTGTACCAATTACATCATCAGCCTCTACTCCATCATGACACCAAGTAAAAATTCCCGTGGCCTCAAGCCATTGAACAATCCCATCAAGCTGTAGCGACATGTCATCGGGCATTGGATCTCGCTCTGCCTTATAATCCTCAAGCGACTCAAGGCGTTCCTCATCCAGCCCACCATCCCAAATAACCGCAATGTGTGTAGGCTTAACCCGTTCCCTCATTCGGTCCATTGTTTTAATAAACCCATAGATTGCGTTAGTCGGAAAACCATCGGGAGCGTTCATCGAGCGAATGGCGTAGAAGGCGCGATAGGCGAAATGATGCCCGTCCACTATCAATAGCCGAAGATTATCGGGCTGGCTCACTGAGGAAATTTATCGACGCGAACCACCCTGAGTGGCCCAAGGCTTATTCTGAAATTTGTTTATTTCACCGACCGGACCAGCACCCCCGGGATTACCTCCCGGAGCCTGAGGATTTACCAATCCCATCGTATCAGGTGCTGCAGTTCTTGAGAAAGGCAATTGAGCCGGCCGATTCTTCGGTTGGCCCGCCGGATCAATAATCGTTGGTTTCACATAAATCACCATGTTCTTCTTCTTACTATTGCGGCCTTTGCCACGGAAAAGACGCCCTATGAACGGAGCATCCCCAAGGAATGGCACCTTATCTCGTGTTGTCTGTACGTTCTCTGATATGAGCCCTCCCAAAGCAAGTACAGTTTGATCCCAAACCACGCATTGAACACTAAGATCCCGTGTCCGAATACGTGGCATCGGCACTGAAGAGCGCACCACGTTTCCTCCTGCGGCAAACACCGCCGCCTCAAAAGTAGATTCCTCGTAACCAAGAAACTCCGTAATTTGCGGTCTTAGAGACATTTCAATTGTGAATCCGTCGGAGTTCACATAGGGCAGTACATCCAATTGCGGACCCATTTGTTGCGGACTCATCACCGGTGAAACCGTACCGCCTCCAGCACCACCCGCACCGCCAAAACCTCCACCTCCCGCTCCAGGAGTAAAGGTCGGAACTACACCAGTAACGATATTCCTCGTATCCTGAACAGAAATGTTCGCCTGCTGCCCACTAATTGCCAATATACGCGGTGCCGAAAGAAGTTCTGCTCCTTCCTGTTGACTGATTGCATTAATGACCATCCGAAACTGCGGATCAGTCATAATCCCGGTAAATGTCCAAAGCGGATTACCATAGCCCTTGAAGGAAGACGTTAGTCGCCCTTCGTTCGGGCTAGGCATGATGCTGTATTGGCTGGGGACAAAGGTGTCCCCTTGTAATGTTCCGGGATAAGGAAAAAATCCACTTGGATTATTGGGCGTTGGCTCTCCGATGAAAGTTGGTTGTGGACCAGCTCCCTGAACGATCTTGTTGCCCATTAACGTCGAATTCCCCAAATACCAATCGAACCCAAGTGATTCTCCATCATTGAATTCAATCTCTGCAAACTTCGCCTCAATGTACAGTTGCTCAGGAGAGCTATTCAGAATCTCAATGGCTTGTTCAATCAGATCTAAATTAGCCAAAGTCGCACGTACCAAGAGCTGCCCATTACTGGGATTAAAGAACACTTGTGCAGCGTTAATGCCCTGACTATTCAGATAGGCCTGAATTTGTTGGGCAGCCGCGGTATTATTAATTACACCACCACCACCACCACCACCACTACCCGTGCCGGAAGATTCACCGCTGCCGCCATTAGCCTGTTTCCCATAAAAACCTTCAGGCACTTCAGACGCCAGCCCTGGCATTTCGGAATTGTGCGTAGCTAGGCGCTGCCAAAAAGTATTGGGTTTAATAGTAAATTTGCGCTGCACGAAATCACTATCTGAAGGTTTATATTCAAATACAACCACTCCATTGCGCACCACCGTACGCATTGGGTAATCACAGGCCTCAGCCACATTATCCAGTAATTGCGCCAAAGTTAAGTTGCGTAAGGGTGCTGTAAGTCCACGAACAAGTATTTTGGTAGGATCAAGTTGTCCATTACTCACCGGAGCAACCCCTTGAGGTAAAGTGTTTGTAGAAGGCTTCGCTCCAAACTGGCCGGACAGGCTGCCGGTGCCTGGCGCAACACGATTCCGGATAGGTAATCCGCTATCCATATTGATCTGTGGCGGCGGACCAAAACCGCTGCCCACAATCCCCATATTGCCCATCCCTCCCACATTAACACTTACCTGTGTCTGCGGTAGACGGGTGCTGATCATCATATTCACCCCTTTTTCGTTGGGGTTCACCGTCGAAAGATCATGCACTTTGGCCGCTTCATCAAGCAGTGTAATCACTTCGTTTAACGAAAATCCGTCAAAGGGGGCGACCTCGGGGATACGTATCGTCTGAAGCTTCTGCATTACACTTATGTTAGCCCCAGCCCCACCTGGCCCACTGGGAGCCCCAGCCGAACCGCGTGTACGTTGCATCCATTCGGGGTTGGGGACAGGTAAGCTCTCCTGATGAGCCGGCGGCCGCCATTTATCATTTACCTCCTGGACCATATTCCGGAAATTTACCTCCCGAGCCATAACGGCATCATCATTTCGCACACGATTGATCAATCGTAAATAGTTGTAAGCAACATCATTTCTCGGGTCTAGTTTGATCACGCGATTGAATTTATCCTCTGCCTCATCAAAATCACGTGCTTCCCACAAAAATTTACCATCACGCAACAACACAGCCACTTGCTTTTTCCGGTTCTCCAACTCCTGTAAGCGAGCGGCCACATCTGTGCCAGGAGAAGCATTCCGGAACCGAGCCTCTGCCTGCTCATTAAATCGCCTAAATTCCTTTAATTTTTGATCCTTCGGAAGAATCAGAATCGCCATATCCACTATCTGGCGTGCTTCATCATATTCTCGTCGTTGCTGAGCAGCCTCAGCTAGAGCAATACGGTTTTTCACGTACGCCTCCCGAGCTGGCACCAATATATCATCCAGTAACGCAAAGGCCTGTATTCGCGCTGTGTTGGTTGGATCATCGAGTAAACCATCAAGTTTAAGGGTGGTATAATTCCTGAAAGCATAATCCAGTCGAATAATATCCTCATAAAAGGTAGCCGCAAGTTGCGGGGTAACCGCTTTTTGAGACCGCTCAATGTTGTTTTCGATCAAAATTCGCGTTTCCTGCGATTTTAAATTCACTTCACGCAATGCTGTTTGTATTTGCTGGGCACGCTGAATGGCAATTTGAGTTAGAGGACTCTGTAATTCAGCCTCGCGCCTTTTACGTTCAGCCTCCATTGCGCGAGCTATCGCATCGGCTGTCGGCTCGGGCAACAGCGGAGGCGATTGAGCACTAACGAATGAACTAAATATGGCCAACGCAAGCCCCGCGAACACGATGATTCCACCCTCTTTCATGATTCCCCTTAACAGAAATCGCCCCCAGCGATTCACCCAACTCTTGGGCAACTATGGCGACCGACTATATTTCTTCAAGGATAAATTATTACGACCCGGCAGGCGGAGGAGCAACTACTGCCGGAGGGGGAACCACTACTGCCGGAGGGGGAGCAACTACAGGAGGCGGGAAAGGTTTTTCAAAAATTTTACCATTTCCTCCATAAGTTAAATCTGACACCAACGAAACGGAGTCAGCTGTAATTCTGAAAACGCGGAAGACCTCTCCATCAATCATCAAATGCCGCCCTACTCGGAAATTTTTCAACTCCATTTTCCTGTGATATTTAGTTTCGTATATGAAATCCGCCGCATAACCTCGTCCCACATCCTGTGGAGTATCAGACACAACTCTGACTGAATTGGTTTCATAAGGGTACAGTCCGTCCCTTACTCCTATTATAATATCCAGATCGTATACCACGTTGGGAACCGTCTTGGCCGGATCAGCGTAGCCAGCCGCCATTTGAGCTGGGCTTGCTTGCGAAACCGCCTTAAACCTGACTTTTAGTTCCCATTCAGGATTAAGTCTAAGATAGGCCGCAGCTTGCCCTACAAAACCGTGCAGAGGTTTCGGCTTTCCTCTTGGATCGGCAGACCATCCGATTGCCGATTTAGACAGAAAGCTCGAAGCCATCGATTGTTGGGGAAAGAACGTTTTCAGGGGGTGACGACCCATCATCTGATAGGGAACCACGGGGTAATCCCTGTCAAGCCACGTAAATTCATGCCGAATAATGCCCCCACCAATGAAAGCCCGTGCATTTAAGTAAGCTTTAAAGTTTGTTATGCTGGAAACCTGCAGAGCTGAAATACCCAAGGGTTCATTCGGGGAATCCATGACCAGAAGTGGAGGTTCTCCATTAGTCTGAGGTATCTCCTTCCAAACCCTGGGATTAAAGACGAGGTGATTGGTCCCTTTCAGACTAATAGCATCCGGATCCTCCTTAGATTTTTTAATCAAAGTACTGAGATCCTTCGGTCGTTCGTTTTCCAAAGCCAAGATGCTCCCGCCCAAAATCACCGGTTCTTCGCCTCCATCAATAGCAGAAACATCTTTCCTGGCTGCCAACAGTTTTAACACGGATAAAGCCGCTACAGCCAACAATACCAACCCAAGGATTATCTTTTCCAAATGATCTAAAAGCCCTTTAAGCTTGGCAAGTGGGTTTGTTTTTGGAGTAACTGCACTGGGAAGCTCAGGCTGCGCTGCGGCTTCTTCGGCCTCGGGAGCCTTCTTCTTTTTTAGGACTGAATCAAGAAAACCCATGATTCAACTGCTACTGACCGGCAGGTCCTGGCCCGGCTGAATCAACAGTCCGACGCACTGCATCTAATTCCAGAACCACCTCCAACAGGGTCTCACCAACCACATTTGTAGCCGGAAAAGCCGTTAACCTGTTTGCCACTAAGTAATTGACCCATGCCGGTGGAAAAACAACCTGTGTAGTCGCTGCTCCCCCGGATGACGCGCCCATTCCGGGAGGGCCACCACCACTACCCGCACCACCACTACCTGATCCAAAACCACCGCTGGATGGGCCACCACCGCCCCCTTCAGGATTGACTCCTGAAGAACCGCCACCACTCTCGGGGTCAACTCCTCCAGAACCACCAGCTGCCGAAGCCGACGTGGCCCCCGCAGGGGTAACCTCCATTGTGCGCACCACATAGAACGTCTTCTTTTTCGCAAAACCCGAGAGAGCCATTGCCACACCATCGCTTAAACATCGAAATTTCACCGTGTACGGGCGAATCACTGAAATACTGTTTGTATACGTAAGTCGAGTATCCAGATAATTAGGACTTGCTCCTGCCCTACGATCCTCGTCGGTCACACGGTTGCGCTGTAAAAGCTCCAGCGACTGTATCCGGTTCTCGAAGAGTACATCGCAAATCTCTTTAATGTCTTCCAACTGGATTTGTAATTCGGGAATCTTATCCTTGGATATTTCCGCAGCCTCCATCAGCGGGGCAAAGGTAAAACTAAAGTTGATATCCGAACGCTTCAGCAAATCGTTAGGCACCTTTACCAGATTGTTGGTAGCCTTCCGGTTCAACACCACAATAGACTGTGTCATATAATTCATGAAATCGTTGCTGGTCTTTGGGGCTATCTGCTGCGTCACAAAGACCTCACTCGCCTTTTTCGTGAAATCTTCATATTCATCGGCCACCTGCCCCAAAACCTCAACATTTTTGATATCCACCTTTATTTGGGCATTTTGAATTTTGTCGCGGTTTGCAAGCGCCGTCTCATACAAAGCGTTGGCATCCTCGATGCTTTTGGTTGTTTTTCCATTCCAGACAAATCCACCAACCACAAAACCAACAGCCAACAACAAACCAACTATTCCAAGAATATGCCTCTTCAAATAATAAATAATTTTTTTTGAATCCATTCCTGACTCTTATTCCAGTTCCTCGTCTTTCAAGACAATTGGATCGTTCAGCTTTAATTGCACTATAAAATCAAACCAACGTTCTTTCGAATCAACATTGGGAATTGCTCCTATCACCTTCGTGTCCTCCTCTGATTCATTAAACATTTCGTTTTGACGAAACAGCTTGGCGACAAGCTGAGTATACTCACGATTCAGCGTCTCACGCTCGCGCGGCAGGACATTTTTTGCCCGCAGTTTCAAATACACAACTTCAATGGGCTCTCGCTCTACGGGCTCGGTAGAGCCGGGGCCAAACAGGGCAGTCATCCCACCGCCCCCAAGACCACTGCTGCCACCTCCGGAACCACCGCTCGGTGGAGGCCCAGCCATAGGTCCTCCGGGCCCCATACCTGATCCCATACCGCCGGAACCCATACCCCCTGATCCCATACCCCCT
>CAZHJW010000116.1:0-7171 GCA_964533265.1 uncultured Pedosphaera sp. | reverse complement strand
CACAACTCTTTTCCGGTTGCGGTATCGTAGGCACTCACCGAAGCAGTAGTTGAGTTGGGAACAAAGAGACGACCGTCAGCTACCACCGGTTCAGGAGCCAAATCAAAACCCAGCTTAGACTGGGTCGCTGGCCAGGCAGGCCAAGCCTCTTTGAGTTGCCGCGACCACTGCAAATGCAACTGCTTAGGTAAAGCGTGGGGCGTTACGGCCCCATGACCTGAATTATATCTCCACTGCGGCCAGTCTGCGGCTCGTGTAAAATGTAACGAGCCGACCAGAGCCGCCAAAAAAATTCTAAAAGCAAATCTCCGCACAGGAGTAATCTGCCGAATTCTACCACCCATTCAAGACAAAGGTTGGCTATTTAATGGTTTTCAAAGTCGAGAAAAACTCAACAGAAGGAATTCGGCCATTGGAAACCCTCAAAAATCACCGGCTTATCGGAGGCGAGAGGGAACTCCGGTTACTGAATCAGACTCAAGTGCGACTGAAGTACCTATATCGACCCTGGTTTTAATTTCGGCTCCGCCCAACTTGCACAGTAACTCTCGGCAAACCTGCCAGTTTATTTTCGCCGTTAATTCCAACTGCGAATTGGGCTTGGCACCTTCGGAAACGGCGAGGGTTGCCAAAACCGTAATGGTGCCCTCATAGGTGGGTAATACTGAATCGCCTGAATTAACCAGATGCGGCTTGGGCCATTGAACGTTCTTGAGCGCGGTGCCCTTGGGTAATTCCCACTCGATCGTGGTGGGCAGATAGGATTCACTTTTCTTGGGTCCGTAGATGTGCCAGCCATCGGCGATCTGGAAACTTAAGGCCAACTGAAACTCCTGCCCTGGGGCGACGGATTTGTGGCTGTTCAAAGTGCGTAGAGTCACCTCTTCGGTACGCACAACGGGTTTGACAGCCAATACTTCCTTTGTGAGATTCACTTTGCGCTGGGGCAGCTGACGGTAAAACCAAACCCAGCCGTGGGATTTATAGCCGGTCGTCCGGTAAGGCCGTAGTTTTTTGTACAACTCATCGCCGGGCTGACGCATCTCCTCCTGCCGCGCCTTAATCCGTGCCATTTTTTCCAGATTCTCTCCCTTGAGGCTCAAGAGACCCAGTGCTTTTTGGCTTCCTTCATCAAGCTGACCGGTGGCGGTTAGTTTGTTTCTTTGCTGGAACTGTTTCAGGGCAGTTTTGGTCTTGGGTCCAAAATCGCCATCCACCAAAAGGTTGGGCGAAGGCTTTAGCCTTGCGTTCAACGCCTTTTGCATATCCTTGATGGGTTGGGCAAGCTCCCGCAGCTCACGATTGAGCTGATTGACTTCATCGTAGTAGGCTTGATCGCGCAACCGGGACAGCTGATCCTCGAGATTTTTCTTTTCCTTTTTCTCCGCCTTGGTCAGGGGCGCCCGGGTGTTGTAAGTGCAGGAGGTAAAATCTCCCAACAGGATGTCTCGCAACCCATCGTTGTCATAATCAATGATAAAAACCTTCGCACGACTCCCATGTACCTTGGGAATTTCCCCTTCCTTGATCCGCTCAAAGCCCGGGTCTTCGAGCAATTGGCGTGCGCCAGAAAATTTCGGCTGATTGTCTTGGCCCACATTGCGGTGCCAAACAATCCGTCCGTATTCCGAACCTACCACCAGGTCGCGTTTGCCGTCCCCATCCCAATCGGTGTAGGCCGCGTTACTTCCGGTAATCGATCCGGTCCCTTTTTCCATCGGCAGTGAAAGAGCCTTTGAGTCGAAACTGGGCGCACTTCGGGTGCCAACATTACGAAACCACTTTGCCCGGCTGATGCGGTTGGCGCAGACCAAATCCAAATCACCATCGGCATCCATGTCCAAAAGTTCAGTGGTGCAGCAGTAACCGCCCTTGATTGGGTTATTGTCCTTGTCCCTCAGGAGTTTTCGCTTGGCGAACTTGCCCTTCCCTAGACCACGGAACAAATAGACATCTTCATAGATGGATCCGGCAATCACATCTTCAATCCCGTCAGCGTCAAAGTCCACAAACTGCGGACAGAACGTGCTACATCACGTGCTGGGGACCGAGGCGGTCTCGCCACCGGCCTGAAGATATTTAAACCCATCATATCGGGGAGCAGCATTGGAACCTACATTGAGGTAAACCCGCAACCGGGCATTGGCGAGCGAACTCTTTGAAGTGGTTTCCCCGCGGTAGGTGCCAGAGCCAAATTCACCAACCAAAAGGTCTCGTTTGCCATCGCCATTAAAATCATACACGTAGGGTGAGGCGTGGCCGGTGGTGACATCAATGGGCTTACCGCCCGTCATTAACCGGACCCCCGAGTCAAACCGGTAACTGTCCACGGGAATTTTTGATTCCCGCTGAGCAAACAAGGAAGACCCAAACGTAAGGCAAACAAACGCAACACCCAAACTACTGAACCAAAACTGTCGTTTCATAATTAACCTGATTGACTCATCCTGATCACGCACCCCAGCTCCGTCAATTCAAATACTCAACGCCGTTGGCCGTCATACCAGTAACCGCAGTTTTCTGCCTTTCGAACTGATCGCCCGGCGGTAAACACCCATAAGAAAACGAGCTTAAGGATTTCACCAATAGAGGTGCAGTAAGCTTTCCTGTCGGAGGTGTAAATCGGAGTTCCAGAAAATATTTTAAGGTGTTGGTGGCGTTGCTTGCCAAGCTTCTTGAGCCGTCTACCAAAATCTATCTCTTCAGAAGCATAAAGTTGTTCTGAAAACCCGTTAAGTTCGCAAAAATCCCTTGTTCGGCAAAAGATATAAGAACCCGCCGGCCAGCACATCACTCGACTGATGGTATTCCAGAATTTTCCCGCAACTAGAAAAGCCGAAGACACTTTTTCGCCGCCTTCGAACTTAACCGTTGCACCACCTCCAACGATTCTCTGATTTTCCATTGCCTCAGCTGTAGCCTTAAAGAGAGCTTTGTTCGGTTTGGAATCGCCATCGACAAATATTATCCATTCGCCCTTGGCAGCTCTACCCGCAACATTACGTGCCCGTGAAATCTGGTTGTACTCCTCATAGACCACCCGGGCACCAGCAACCCGGGCAATTTCACCTGTGTGATCGGTGGAATTATTGTCACACACGACCACTTCCGTTTCCCAGCCGCGTTCAACAAAAGCTTCACCTGCCTTAGCCACTGCCGACAGGGTGGATGGCAGCAGCTTTTCCTCATTGAACGCCGGGATGGCAATAGTGATCAGCACAAAGGGAACTATGTTAATTCCAGCCTATTGAAGGAAGCTTGAAAAATGGAAGGGTACATCGGCGGGGAACGAAATGGTTTTGGTGGCAACAGCAGTACTTACACATAAATAATTGTTACCTTATCTCTGGTGAGATACCCTCCTGCTTCAGTCATGCCCATTATCCTCTGCATCATTAGCTTGTTATTTCTCGGCACAACCCATGCCCAAACAACCGGACCGTCCAAGGGATCCCTTGTGATTGTCGGCGGGAACGACAAGGATCGGGTTTGCTTCAACGAATTCATTAAACTCTCAGGCGGCAAAGATGCCCGGATCGTGGTGGTAACCACCGCCTCATCCAGCAGTGAAAAATACGATTACCATAATGGCGCTCAGATCAAGGCGATACGCGAAACGATCGGGCTCACACAATTAACAGCCCTGCACACTCATGACCGAGTCGTTGCCGACACCCAAGAATTTATTGAACCTCTAAAAAAAGCCGATGCAGTGTGGTTCACTGGAGGTCGACAGTGGCGTCTGGTTGATGCCTATGCCGGAACCCGAACCGAGCAGGCATTTAAGGAATTGCTCGCTCGTGGTGGAGTCATTGGCGGCAGTTCTGCCGGAGCCACCATTCAAGGCTCTTACCTAATGCGAGGAGACACCAATGGCAGTAGTATTTTGCTGGGCAATCATCAGCATGGCTTTGGGTTCCTACGTAATGCGGCTATTGATCAACATGTAATTCCACGTTTTCGCCACTTTGACCTGACCAAGGTGCTCACCGATCCTGAAGGGAAGATGGATAAATCCCATGACCGATCTGCTTTACTGGGTATTGGCTTGGATGAAGGAACTGGCATCGTGGTCCGACAAGACGAATGTGAAGTGATTGGAAAACCCGATGGAGTGGTACTCATCTACAATCCAAACAGGTGGAAAACCGATACTCCCTCTTACCAGCGTTATCAACCGCTCTGGCACGGGGCCCGATACAACCTGAAGGAACGCCGCATACTGAAGCCTGGAAAGCCCCCCCTCCCTAAGTCAGCCCACCAGCCTGAAGGTTTCTACAAGGATGTCTTCATGGATGGCGGTGTCAATCTTTCCAGCCGGCGCAATCTACCAGCGGCTGAATCTGCCGGGCTGTCCTATGAGCTTTATGCAGGCCGCGACCCAGACAAGCAGCGTGAACTGATTGTCGGCAATGACCACGATGATAACGGTGTTCTACTTTATCCCGACGGACAACCACGCTTCCGGCTGATCTATGTAAACGGCGGTGGAGCAACTGCCCATGGCAAAACCCTGGAATTAGCCGGACGCAAGGTTTTCCGTCAGTTCTTTAATAATGGTGGAAGTTATTCAGGCAGTTGTGCCGGTTCCTTTCTTAGCGGTCGAAACACCAACACCAACTCACTACGCCGCTTGGGCTATCTACATATCTTCCCTTACAACACGCTCACCTCCGGAATAAAAAAGACACGCCTCGGACACGTAATCCCACATGAGTCGCCCTTGCTCAAGTACCACGATTTCGGTGGTGATTATTATGTGCCCGACATCTACCACAACAATGGCAACTGGCTTTCTCAAGCCTTGCTCAAAAAAATGAAGCATGTGGAGGTGCTGGCCACCTACGACTTACCCAAAAATAGAGTCCACGAAGGAGCTGCCATCTGGGCTTACAAGAAAGATAAGGCTGCTGGCCGCATTATCAATATCGGCTCCCACCCCGAAGGTTCTACTTCCGGCGAGAAACTGCAAATTACTGAAGCCTGTTTCCGTTACGCTATAGATGGGGTGGGAACCCCAAATCTAAAAGGGAAGCTGAAGTTAGGCGTGGAACGCCACATGAATAAACGCACCTCTGATAATAATCCTGACCACACCCGTATTGGTGATCTGCAATACCACCATTTCAGTTTCGAAACCACTGAACCCACCACCCATATTCAGGTTGAGTTGAAAGGTGAGAAAGATTTTGATTTCTGCCTGTATTTGAAAAAGGGCTCTGCCGCCTTTCGGAGCAATGCCGATCACGCGGTTACAGGCAGCGGAAACACCAAAACCATGAGGAAACAACTGACCCCTGGAAAATGGTTTGTGAGTGTTGAATGCACAACCACCGTGAAAGCCAAACTGGACGGATGCCGCGGTTTCTTTAATTACTCCGGCAAAACATCTGTACTCAATGGCGCGGCCTACCGGATCAAGCTCGTTACCGTCAAATAGAATCCAAAAGCATTTACTTCAACTGATCGATAAGGCGTTGAGTCAGGGTTTTCTCAAAGGAACCTTTTTTGGGTTCGCCATTCATCAGGACGATGATGCCTGTGCCCTCCTCAGGCTGACAAAACATCTGGGTCACCACTCCGGGATCTCCCCCATCGTGCCCGACCATTTGTTTGCCTCCCACCCGCGTGTAGTACCAGCTAATCCCCTGCTTTTTATCGAGCTTGGGATACTGAATTTTCTTCATGGCCTCTACAGTTCCTTCCTTAAGTACTCGCACCTCACCCAGTCTGCCATTGCCCATAAACATCATCAGGAACCGTGCCAAATGTGGCGCACTTGCTCGCAGGGTGCCTGCGGGGTAATCAATATACCCGTGATGCCCCAGTGCCTTAAAGCGGCCATTCTTCTTTCGGTAACCATAAGGCATGGCCACTTTCCCGGAGTCCACCGAGGTCAAAAGAAACCCGGTGCCTTCCATTTTTAGCGGCTTGAAGATTCCCTGAGTACAAAGCGTTTCAAAAGGGGTTTTTAATTTTGCCTCAGCCACATGGGCGGCCAAGGCCACGGCTACATTGCAGTATTGGTTGTTGGTACCCGCCGCCCAGTTATAGAAACTTTTCTTGGCACTAAAGAATTTACCCTCTTCAACCAGGTAAGCCGGCAGTGATTGGGCAAGGGGTAATTTAAAGTCCCCATTCTTAACCCATTGATCCTTCAGCACCTTCCAGTTATCGCGAATGCTAGAGGTATGACAGAGCAAATGGCGCAAGGTAATGGGTTGATCTGCATGCTTGGGGTTGCGTGCCTTGAAAGGGAGATAGGTATTAATATCGGCATCGAGATTGAGTTTCCCCTGCTCCACCTGCTGCATGATCATGCAGGCAGTTACTGTTTTGGATATGGAAGCCAGCTGAAAGAGGGTGTCTTGGGTTACAGGCCTTTTCTCCTCGATATTCGCCCAGCCATAATAGCCGGCCCAAAAGATTTTGCCTTCCTTAAGGGTCAAGGCCGCCAATCCGGGCACTTTGGCTTCTTTCATGCCTTCAAGAATGAATTTATCCAGCTCAGTAGGGTTTTTTGGCCCCGGTAAATGTTCCAGAACCTCCGCTGCTGTAAGCGGCAAACTAAGCAGAGCTTGAAAGAGCAAAAGAAATCGAAGCATGGCAGGTAAAATTAGTACCGTGCCCACTTGCCCCAGACCCGAAGGTATTCAGGGATTACCAATTCCCCATTCCCGTTGGTATCCAGCGCCTTGAAGATGGCCGCTGCCAGCTTGGTATCCTTGATGCGTTTACTGGCCATGAATTCAGCGCGGGTCAACTGCCCGTTACGGTTCCCGTCCATCGCTTCAAAGATCAGCTTGGCTTCATCGGTGATCATGCGATTTTCGAAATATTCAAAGGCACTCACAAACCCATCCTTATCATGGTCAGAAGCCTGAAATATCCCCCTACGGGATTGCTCAGTCATATAGCGGCCATTAACAATGTATTCCTCCTTGGAGTGGCGACCGTCCCCGTTGGCATCGGTGCGGGAAAATATCCAGCGGTAACTCTGCCAATGCCGATCATTCAGCGCCAGAAACCCCTGAAACTTGAATTCAATCAAGACTTCACGAGGGGTTTTGCCGCCAATCAGGATTTTGGGTTTTGCCTCCTTAGGCTGAGCCAGGGTCAGTAAAGGCAGAATGCACGCTAACAGGATTGAAGTTAAAAGACTGGTATTCAT
>CAZHJW010000115.1:0-7202 GCA_964533265.1 uncultured Pedosphaera sp. | reverse complement strand
TCGGACAGTCTGACAAGCAGGGAGGCGAACCCAATAGCAAAGCCTATAATCCGGGGCACCTCATCAGCACCATCCTGCGTACCATGATTGATCCGGGGCAGTTGCGCCTGCTCCCGGGCATTCCGCAGGAAATCACGCAACTGCTGGATCATGATCCCATTGATGGATTGGGAGTCTGAATTTTCCTGACTGACTGTCTTTCATTTTCATCTGGCTCAAGGCTGCTGCTGTGGTAGACCATAGCCGTGTCACACATGGAAGAACCTGAAGAAGAAAAGATCGAGCAGGAACCCATCGAGGAAATTCCGACTGAAATCAAACCACGCTGGTGGCCGGCTATCCTTATTTCTGCCTGTTTGGCAATTGTACTCACTGCTATTTGGTCAGGCAGCGGAGATAACCAGCAGGATCGGGTGCTGAAAACAGGAGGCATATTGATTGTCTCTTTTCTACTCCTGATTATCTGGGCACTGATCTTTTCGCGATTCTCAAAACAGTTACGACTCCGAATTCTGTTTAGTTTAATTGGAGCATTCGCCTTGTTTGGGGCCTGTTTCCGGTTCGATCAGGTCAGCGGAAATATGGTGCCGATATTTGAATGGCGCTGGGCAAACCGTTCACTGCCTGAAGTGGCAATTAATGGACAGTCATCGGGTTCAACAACTTCAGATTCCAATACTACCGGGTTCTCCTTTCCGCAATTCCTGGGGCCAACCCGTAATTGCAAAACTCCCGGACCCGAGCTGGCTACCGACTGGAAAACCAACCCGCCAAAGGAAATGTGGCGACAAGACATTGGCGCAGCCTGGTCAGGATTTGTTGTATCAGCTCACCGTGCCATCACGCAGGAACAACGTGATGAGAATGAAGTTGTCTCCTGCTATGATCTACTCACCGGCAAAATGCTTTGGATGCAATCCAATCCCGGTCACTACAATACCAAGATAGCCGGTGAAGGACCAAGGGCCACTCCAGCAATCCATGAAGAAAAAGTTTATGCCCTGGGAGCCACGGGCATACTTAACTGTCTGGAACTGCCAACCGGCAAACCGGTATGGCAACGCAACATCGCCTCTGATGCCGGGCTAAAAGTTGACGATGAAGTGGATCAAACAGGTGCCTCCAAAAAACGAAACAAGGCCAAGGAATGGGGGTACAGCAGCTCGCCTCTGATCGTGGAGGACAGGGTGATTGTCAGCGCGGGGGGTGAAGCGGGTAAATCGTTACTCGCCTATAATCTCGATACCGGAAAGCCTGTTTGGTCAGGGGGTGATAGCCGCGCCGGTTACAGCTCTGCCTGTGTGGCAACGATTCATGATGAAAAGCAAATCCTAATCTTTAACCAGGATGGCCTCGCCGCTCACGAGTCAGAGACTGGATCCGTTCTTTGGTCTTTCAAGTGGGAGGCAGGAGTTCCGCACGTGTCGATGCCCGTGGCCCTGCCCAACAATCAAATCCTGCTCAGCCTGGGATATGGACAGGGCAGTAAATTGGTTCAAGTCAGCAAGGATGAGGAATCCTTTTCTGCCAGTGAACTTTGGAGTTCCCGTTTCATGAAAGCCAAGTTTACCAATCTAATTGCGCATCAAGGCCATATCTACGGGCTGGATGATGGCATCTTTGCCTGCATCGATCAGGAGGAGGGCCGTCGGAAATGGAAGGATGGACGCTTCGGTCACGGGCAAATTTTAATGCGCGCAAATCATATTCTGGTCATGGCTGAAAATGGCGAAGTAATCCTCATTGAAGCCAGTCCAGAAAGACAAATTGAGGTGGCGCGCTTCGATGCCCTGGATAGCAAAACCTGGAACCCGCATACCCTCGCCGGCCAATATCTATTGGTGCGCAACCACCGCGAAGCTGCCTGCTACAAGCTCCCGGTCAACTAATTTCATTCAAAAGAAATTCCGTTTGCGTTTCGCGGGAAGGAGCGGACAATAACGGCAACCGATTTATCATCATGAATTCCAAATCCCTATTATATCTTCTTACACTTATTGTTCTGACCTTCAATAGCCTGGCTGAACTCAAGCTGCCGAATGTGCTAGGCAACGGCATGGTATTACAGCGCGATCTCCAGGTCCCAATCTGGGGATGGGCCAAACCGGGTGACGAGATAAACGTTTCCTTTGCAGGCCAACAGTTACTTGCCAAGGCAAATAAGGATGGCAAATGGATGACCGCACTTAAACCTCTTAAGGCCAACAGTAAACCGGCCAAAATGACGATCACCTCCGGTGGCGGGGAAAGCACCGTGACCCTCGATAATATTCTGGTGGGTGAGGTATGGATTTGTTCCGGCCAATCCAATATGGAGTGGGCCATAAGATCCTCCATGAACGCCAAGGAGGAAATTGCGAACTCAGACCATCCACTCATACGACTCTTCAATGTACCCGGCCACACCACCAGCCCTCTACCAAAAGAACAGGGTGCAGGCAATTGGCAGACTTGCTCACCCAAGACCTCAAGTGGCTTCAGTGCGGTGGGATATTTTTTTGGGCGAAGACTTCATAAGGAATTGAATGTGCCCGTGGGCCTCATTGGTTCCAACTGGGGCGGGACGCGTATTGAACCGTGGACAACCCTGGCCGGATTTGAGTCAGTCCCTGAACTGGCTTCAATTGCCAAACAAGTAAAAGGGTATACAGCGGAAACCCGGGTCGGTGGAGGAAGTCCATCAGCCATCTACAACTCGATGGTGCATCCTCTGGCCCCTTTTTCCATGCGGGGAGCCATTTGGTACCAGGGCGAATCCAATGGTGGGGAAGGCAAAAGCTACTATCACAAGAAACATGCCCTGGTGAATGGTTGGCGCAAGGTATTCCAAAATAAGGACCTTGGGTTCTACTGGGTGCAGTTGGCAAACTTCCGGCAACCCAACAAGAATCCTGCGGGCGGAGATGGATGGGCTAAGATTCGCGAGGCGCAGACCGCGGCACTTGATATCCCGCACACCGGCATGGCTGTGGCTATTGACCTTGCAGATGCGCACAACCCCAATGACATTCATCCGCGCAACAAGCAGGATGTGGGAGGCCGTCTTGCTCAATGGGCACTCCATCAAACCTATGACAAGAAGGAGCTCGTTCCCACCGGACCGCTTTACAAGGATCATCAGATCAAGGGGAATGCGGTTCATCTATCGTTTGACCATGTGGGCAAGGGTTTGATGGTTGGCAAAAAAACCAAGCTGGAACCAACTGCCGAGGTAAAGGGTGGCAAGCTGGAGCATTTTGCCATTGCCGGAGCAGACATGAAATGGGTTTGGGCCGAGGCCACCATTCAGGGAGAGACGGTGGTCGTTCAATCACCGGACGTACCGAAGCCTGTTGCCGTCCGTTACGGCTTCGCCATGAACCCCGCCAATGCCAATCTCTATAACAGGGATGGTATTCCTGCCAGTCCATTCAGGACCGACCACTGACTGGGGAAAATTGAGCGGATCCGGCACCCCCCCAAGTGATGAAAAGAGTCCTTTGCTTTAGCATACTCATTGGATTAATCCCGCTTCTCCTTGCCAAGCCCAAGCTGGATTACCAGATTACCAAGGAAGGGGCCCTTGTAACGGAGTCCGGTGCAAAAGTCCTTTTCTATCAACGGACCACCAAGGCGCAGCAGGGCAAACATGCCCGGGCAAATTATATCCATCCCTTGTATGATCTGTCGGGAAATATTCTCACAGAAGACTTTCCAGAAGATCACCCACATCATCGCGGCATTTTCTGGGCGTGGCATTTTCTGGAGGTGGACGGCAAACGCATGGGCGATGGCTGGACCACCCGTGATCGATCGTGGGATGTACGCCAGCTGAAGGTAAACCGTAATAAAGACGGGTCCTTAACCCTTCATCTGGATGTCCAATGGAAATCGATCCACTGGCATGAAGGCAAAAAGCCCATCGTCAATGAAACTAGTATGATCCGTGTCCACCCGCGTGAAGGTAACCGGCGCAAGCTGGACTTTGATATCCGCCTGGTGGCCACTCAACCCAAGACGCGTATGGGTGGAGCGGAAAACGCAAAGGGGTATGGAGGTTTTTCCACGCGAATCAAATTACCAGAGGACATCCAGTTCACAGGTCAGGACGGTACAGTGACGCCCCAACGTACTCCTGTTATTGCTGGAACGTGGTTGGATATGAGTGCAAAGTTTGATGGAAAAACCCCCAGTGGAGTTACGGTTCTTTGCCATCCACAATCAATGGGCTATCCCCAGCCATGGATTCTGCGTAAGAAGAAAAGCATGCAAAACCCTGTTTGGCCTGGCCAAAAGCCACGGGTTTTATCCACCCAAAAACCTGCCATTCTGCGGTACCGACTGGTTTTGCATGAAGGCAAAGCCTCAATAGACTCCATTACCCAATGGAATAAGGCGTATAGCCTACTGCCTTGAGGTTCCTCGAGAGGAACAGTGAAATTGGGGTAGAGTGGGATATGTTTTGGGAATCGAACCCAACGAACATCAAATCCCCCGTTTTCAGGGGAAATACAGCTATCACACTGATCACTCAGAAAACCCTGAGAGACCCAATTCTCCCAATGTTTTCCCTATGTCTCAGTGATGGTGGTGTGTGGGATTCCTCGTTTAAGTGAATCTCTGTGTTTCTTGGGGAATTGGGGAGAATAATGGGATTGAGATGAGGATCCTCTGAACTTCTCTGGATCAGGATGGTGGTTTCATGAGAAAAAATGTTGCCCTTCGTTGTTGATAAGATCAGGGTTTCGGGCAACTAATTGGAATCCAATTCGACACCTGTATCATGAAAACTAAGTTCTCTTTATTTATTTCCGTTCTCGCCGTTGCCCTGTTTGGAATGGGATGTGCCTCTGCGGGAAAGGAAAAATTGCGTCAACCTGAGGTTCTTGGCAGTGATGTATGGCTCAAGGAAGATCAACGCATTTATTTAAGACCCAATGAGAAGGTTCCTTTTACCGGAACAGTGAAGAAATTTTCAGATGGAAAAATCTGGATGGAGTACGAAGTTAAGGATGGATTGAAAGACGGCCGTTATCGAAGTTGGCATAATACTGAACCCCCGATAATGAACACAGATGCAATATACAAAAAAGGAAAATTGGTTTGGTTAAAGCAATATAACGAAGACCATAGTGCTACATCGGCAACTTGGAAGGGCCCAAACACAATTCCGCAACTTCGTTTAAGAGGATGGAATCAAGACGGGACTCCAGCACAGTCAGACCAGGAAAAGCCCATAAATAAATGACCTCTACGATCTGGAGAAACCTAAAAAGTAAATCTTCTGTTTCTTCATCCACCCGATCATCTCAGGTAAATCATCAATCACGGTGAGACCCAAGTCTCCCCGGAGATCTCACATATCTCGACACAGATTACACAGATGTATCCACGACTAATTCTCTGAGTCACCTCTGTACACAATCAGGAGAATTCCAGGAAGCTATAGATTCCAATTGGGATAGTGTGAAAAAGAGAAGAATGTGTTTTGGGAATCGAACCCAACAAACATAAAATCACTCGTTTTCACCTTCTAGGCTTGACAGATACAACCGATTACTAATTGATAAAGGCAACTGCCTTACACATTACCAACCACACAAAAATAATAATGTCATGAGCGAAAATCAGGAAAACGCCACCGTCTCCGAAGACTGGATAATGCAAACCAAAGATACTCCGTATTGGAAATTTATTTTGGGTGCCAATTTGTTCAAGAAATACCAACTGGATTGTATTGAGAAAAAAGGGGATGTAATTACGGCAAGAGTCCGAAGCGGCAAGGAGGTTTCCGGGAAAGTTGATGAATTAGAGTGCTCAATAACTAAAAAGGACGCACGTGATTTTACGGTAAAGAACACGACCAATAAGGAAAAAATAACATTTCGTGAAACCCTCTTCCAAATGGATGAAGAGTGGTGGGATGACCTTGAGAAGAAAATTGGCGCTGAAGAATCAAAAACATCCAAGGCTCTGGGGGTTTTAAGTGACATCGCGGGATGAGTTCGTTTGGGTACAATATAATTCTCTGATCACCCTCTGAGCCCAATCAGAGAAATTTCAGGAACCCACAGATTCCAATTGGGATAGTGTGGAAAAGAGTGGGATGTGTTTTATTGATCACCAGCACCATGGACACCGTTGGAGAACTTGAAAGACTTAAAGCGCTCTTTGAGAATGGCGCTTTGTCTGAACAAGAGTTTTCTGATGCCAAAGCAAAGATAATCGGAGCTGGCGAAAAAGTTCACGCACTCTCCCTCGCTCCAACCAGTGGCTTTGCTATTGCTTCACTGGTTTTAGGGTTGTTAGTGCTACCTTCACCGTTGGGATTGATTTTCGGCTTAATCGCCTTAAGCCAAATAAAAAAAAACCAAGGCAACCTAAAGGGCAGAGGCATTGCCATTGCTGGAGTTACTATTTCGTCTGTGTTCAGTTTGGCGTTAATAATAGTAATTACATCAATCGGCGGAATTGGCCTCAGTTTTTTCCAATTCGATAAGGCCTCCAGCACGACAGTTCATCGCCCTGCAACGAAGCCAGCAATGCCACGAGCAGTTTATCCCAAATTAGATGCGAACAAAGCGAATGACGAGGTGGCAGAGGAAAATTTAAGGAGGCTTGAGGAGCTTATTGCAGGAAGGCCCGTAGCAAATGTCATTGAGCAACTACCGCCTCCCGAGTTCACGCAAGATGACCTTGGGAAACTAATCTTAAGAAAAGTTGAAGAACTCAATGCCGTGGCAAAAACTAACGGAGTCGTATTGCCATCCGGAAATAAAGGGGAATATGACTTCACTTTCACTCCGCTGAAAAATGGCAATGATTTGAATCGCGAAAAAATAGTAATGCTATATAGGCAACTGCATGACATTGATACAATTTGTCGTGTGCTTTTCTCCAGCAAAGTTAAAGCCATAAGCAAACTCCAGCGGACACCCGTTACTGAATCGGAAAAAACAGCGAAAGGTTCGTCCGCATTCCTTGTGGAAAGGTCTTCTTATACCAACAACATTGTGGTGGTGCAGCCCTACAAAGTCCGATTCCAATGCTTGAGCGAAGGAATTTCCAAGGCGCTTAGCGGGTTTGCATCTGTTAGCGGGTTTGCATCTGAAGAGAAGGCCTTGGTTCTGGTTCGAAAAGTGGCAGTCACCAAAGTGGGCGACAATGCCTCGGATGGAGTCCCTGCCGACACGGCTCCACAAGCTACAACATCTACCAATAAA
>CAZHJW010000114.1:0-7216 GCA_964533265.1 uncultured Pedosphaera sp. | reverse complement strand
TCCTGACGCTATCCCTTTTACCAAGTTGAAGTCTTTTCATTCCATTGATGGTTCGATTACCGCCCCGCAGGGTTTCCTAGCGGCGGGACTCTTCTCTGACGTGAAAAGCCTTGGCACCGGCAAGGGAAGCAACAAGGGGCAAAAACGTGACCTGGCCCTGATTGTTTCTGAAGTGTCAGCCAAAGCCGCAGGCATGTTCACCACCAACCAAATCTGTGCCGCACCAGTAAAAGTCTGCGTGAAGCACATTGCCGACGGCAAGGCACAGGCGGTCGTGATCAATTCAGGCAACGCTAATGCCTGTACCGGCCCTCGCGGCCTCAAGGACGCCAAAGAGATGTCCACACTGTTGGCTGAGGAACTCCTGCTGCAACCTGAAGACGTGCTGGTGGGTTCCACCGGCAGGATTGGACTGGAACTGCCCATGCCCAACATTCGCAAAGGTATCAGGCAGATCGTCAAGGAGCTGGATGATTCACCCACTGCCGCCCATCACGCCGCTGAAGCCATCTTGACCAGTGACACGCAGCTCAAGGAGATCGCTATTGAATTTAAACTGGGCGGTCAAACCGTGCGTCTGGGTGGCATCGCCAAGGGTGCAGGCATGATCCAGCCGGGTATGAGCCCCACGGGGGCTCGCCCCTCCAGCATGCCTCTGCATGCCACCATGCTTTCCTACCTGACGACCGATGCAAAGATTCCTGCAACCACTTTGCGGCGTTGTCTGCGTGAGGCAGTCGCCGGCAGTTTTAACTGCATCACCGTAGATGGCGACATGTCTACCAATGATACTGTACTCATCCTCGCCAATGGTCTGGCCGGCAACGGTAAATTTAGCGTCAAGGATACAAAAATATTCCAGACCGCCCTCAATCACGTTTGTCTTGAACTGGCCAAGATGATCGTGCGCGATGGTGAAGGGATTACCCGGATGGTCACGGTCCGTGTGAAAGGCGCCAAGACTCATGCCGATGCGGACGCCGCATCACGTGCGGTAGGCAATAGTGCATTAGTCAAGACCAGCTGGAACGGGGGCGACCCCAACTGGGGTCGGATCATCGACGCCATCGGCTATTCACCCGCCAAGGTCATTGAGGAAAAGGTCGATATTGCCTACAGTGCACCCGGCGCAAAAAAACTCGTTTACTCACTCAAGAAAGGGCGTCCCACACGTACATCTTTTGAATCCCTTTGCAAAGCGGTTGAACCCGCTGAGTTCGATCTGCACATCAACCTGAACCTCGGCAGGGCCAAAGCCGTCTTATACGCCGCTGACCTCTCTGAGAAATATGTAGACTATAACAAAGGCGACATCAGCGATCCCTCATCGCTCGGAGGCTGATATGCAGGAACTCATCACAAAAGCCGCCACGCTACTCGAAGCACTCCCTTACATTCAGCGCTTTGCCGGAGCGACTTTCGTGATCAAGTACGGAGGAAGCTTTATGGAAAGCCCGGAAGAAACCGTGCGCACCGGAGTAGCGAGTGATGTGGTTTTTCTGGAGGCTGTTGAAATCAACCCGGTGGTCGTGCACGGTGGCGGCAAACGGATCAACAAGGCGCTTGAAGCTGCCGGTATAGAAACGAAGTTTGTCAATGGACTGCGTTACACGGATGCCGCCTCAGTGGAGGTGGTCGACCAAGTCCTTTCAGGTGAGGTCAATGGCGAGATTGTTGAAATGATCAATTCTCTCGGCGGCGAAGCCAAGGGCATTGCCGGCACAGATATTTTTACCTGTCAAAGGCATGCGCCAGGGGGCGAAGACTACGGATATGTGGGTGAGGTAATGGCCGTGAACACTGCGCCCTTGGAGGAATGCATCTCAAAAGGCGTTACGCCGGTCATCTCTCCAACTGCACGTGATGCGGAGGGTCAAATTTACAACTGCAACGCGGATATCGCTGCAGCACAAGCCGCTATAGCTCTGGCGGCCAAAAGACTGGTTTTCATGAGTGATGTGCCTGGATTACTACGCGACCCGGAGGATGCAAAATCATTGGTCCCCCACCTCGACATCAAAGAGGTCGATGAACTGAAGCAAGCAGGCATTATCGCCAGAGGCATGATCCCAAAGGTGGACAGTGCAGTATCCGCCATTGAAGCAGGCGTGGATAAAGTGTCTTTTGTGGATGGCCGTATCAACCACGCGGTGCTCTTGGAAATTTTCACCGACAAGGGTGTGGGAACGGAGATCGTAAAATGAGCGATTCACTATCCATCAAGCAACGCATCGATGCGCACGTTATTCCAACCTACGCACGGTTTGACCTCGCTCTCACCCACGGTAAAGGCTGCCACGTCTTTGATGCTGAGGGGAAAAGCTATCTTGATTTGGGCACAGGCATTGCCACTGCATGCCTCGGCCATAGCCACCCCGAACTTGCCGCCGCGCTCACCGAGCAAGCCGGCAAGCTCACGCACATTTCCAATCTTTACTATACCGAACCGCAAGGCCTGCTTGCAGAGAAGCTCGTCCAACTTGCTGGCGGCACTGGTAAGGTGTTCTTTTGCAACAGCGGAGCTGAAGCCAATGAAACACTCTACAAGCTAGCGCGGTTGCGCAACCACGAGGAAGGCCAATTTGAAATCCTTACCACACTCGGCTCTTTCCACGGGCGTACTTTGGCGAGCATTGCTGCCACCGGTCAGACGAAAGTAAAGGAAGGCTTCGCTCCCGCGGTGGAAGGCTTCCGACACGTGTCCTACGGTGACCTCAACGCCATGCACGAGTCCATCTCCCCCGCTACCGGCGCCATTCTAGTGGAACCTATCCAAGGCGAGAACGGCGTCCACTGTGCCACGCCTGAATACCTGCTTGGCCTGCGTGAGCTGTGTAACGTCCACAACCTCCTGCTGCTATTCGATGAAGTGCAATGTGGCCATTTTCGCACCGGCAACTTTTTTGGCTGGCAGACCATTATGGCCACACAACCGGACTTCGCGCCCGACGCCTGTTCAATGGCCAAGAGTCTCGCAGCCGGCTTGCCAATGGGCGCCATCTGGGCCAGCGAACCGCTGCAGGATGTACTCTGCCCGGGCACTCACGGCACCACTTTCGGCGGAACGCCGGTTGTAAGCGCCCATGCGCTGAAGGCACTGGAAATCATCGAACGCGATGGCCTAGAGAAAAACGCGGCTGAAATCGGCAGTTATATCGCCGAACAAATCGGGCAGCTTATCGCCGCTCATCCCACCGTACTCCGGGAAGTGCGAGGGTTGGGGCTGATGATCGGCGTGGAACTAGCCGAAAACATTGCGGCCTTTGCCAACAGCAAACAACCAGCTTCTGTACAAATCGTTAAGCAGTTACACGACGCTGGCCTGCTAACAATCCCGGCCGGCACGCGGGTTTTCCGTCTCTTGCCCCCACTAAACATTTCTAAAACCGACGCCGATGAAGGACTATCCATCATCGAGGGCGTCATCAAGGAACTTGCATCATGAAGCATCTGTTGAGCATCGAGGCGATGGACGCCGACGCCATCGAGACAATCTTGAAAAATGCCGCCGTCATTAAGGAACAGCGTGGCGACAGCCAACATCAGCCACTCGCCGGGCAAACGTGGGCCATGATTTTCACCAAGTCTTCCACCCGCACGCGCGTATCATTTGAGGTTGGCATTCGCGAACTGGGCGGTAGTGTAATGTTTCTCAACGCTAACGACATGCAATTGGGCCGCGGTGAACCCATCAAGGATACCGCACGGGTGCTTGGCCGCATGGTGCATGGTGCAGTGATCCGTACCTACGCTCAGGACGATGTCGAGCAGTTTGCCGAATGGTCAGTCATCCCCACCATTAATGCCCTGACTGATACTGAACATCCCTGCCAAATCATCACCGATATTTTCACCTATCAGGAACTGCGCGGCCCCATTGCTGGCAAGATTGTTACCTTTGTAGGAGATGGTGCCTGCAATGTGCCTCTCAGCTGGATTTGGGCTGCTAATAAACTCAACTTTGAACTGCGCATTGCTGCTCCCAAGGCCTACCAACCTTGCCCCGACCTCTTAGCCAAGGCCGGGGGGAAGATCACGGTCACTGAAGATTGTAACGCCGCTGCTGAAGGGGCGGATTTATTGTACACCGACGTATGGGTTTCCATGGGGATGGAGGAGGAAGCGACTCAACGCGAGCTGGACTTTACCGGCTACCAGATCAATGAAGCCCTCGTCACACGCGCCAACGAAAGTGCGCTCGTCATGCACTGCCTGCCAGCCTATCGCGGCAAGGAGATTGATGAGCCCAC
The DNA here is from genome assembly GCA_964533265.1 of uncultured Pedosphaera sp. Lineage (GTDB taxonomy): Bacteria > Verrucomicrobiota > Verrucomicrobiia > Limisphaerales > UBA1100 > UBA1100. The sequence continues at coordinate 2,966 of CAZHJW010000114.1, read as the reverse complement.
ACTCGAGGCCCATGCCGATTCCATCTTCACCCAAGCCGAAAACCGCCTGCACGCACAGAAGGCGATATTGAATTGGCTCGTGAATTGAGTGAATCGACTCGACCCTTGCTCCACTCCATGAGAACCTGATGCCGATGGCAACAGACGCACCCAGCAAAGCCAAGCGCATTAACCTGCGCCGCCCCGACGTCATGGAGCAGGTAAAAGCGGAAGTAATGACGCACTACCGTAGCGAGCTAGTCGATCAGTTGCGCATCAAGGGTGAGGTGACCTGCCCTAACGCACAAATCACTATCAAACTGGCAAAGGAATTCGGCTTTTGTTACGGCGTTGAAAGATGCATCGATTTGGCATACGCAGCGCTAAAAGTTTTCCCGGATAAGCCACTCTACATTCTCGGCGAAATTATTCATAACCCAGAGGTCAATGACCAGATTCGTGACATGGGTATTCGATTTCTGTCCGGACCAAACAAAATAGCTGATATTGAAGATCTTACAGAGGACGACATTGTTATCATTCCCGCTTTTGGCACAGAGGTTTCCATTCGCGAAAAGCTTGAGGCCAAAGGCTGCCAGTTTGTCGACACCACCTGTGGGGATGTAATGAGTGTATGGAAACGAGTGCGCACCTATGCCAAGGAAGAAGTCACGAGTATCATCCACGGCAAAGCCTCGCATGAAGAAACCCGGGCCACGATCAGTCAGGCAACTGCGAACCGTGGACATTATTTAATAATTCGCGATCTTGATGAAACAAATTCGGTCTGCAGGTATATCCGGGAAGGGGGAAACAAGGACTTGTTCCTGGACGAATTTGCAGGCCGTTACTCCGATGGTTTTAACCCGGATGTACATCTACAGATCGTCGGGGTTGCCAACCAAACGACCATGATGCGCGGAGAGACTGAGGAAGTGCAGCGGCGTATTAAAGAAGCTATTGGCCAATTCCATGGCAAAGATAAAATTAAGGACCACTTCCGTTTCTTTGACACCATCTGCGGCGCAACACAGGATCGACAGGACGCACTGGGGGTCATGCTGGAAGAACCTATGGATCTGCTCTTGGTCATCGGCGGATACAATTCCTCCAATACCTCCCACCTTGCCGAGATGGGCGAAAAAGTGCTGCCCACCTATTTCATCAAGAACGACCATGAAATACGCGACTCCAAACTCATTCACCATTGGAACCAGCACTCCCAAGAGGTCGAGAAAACCAAAAACTGGCTATCAGATGGTCATGTCACCGTGGGCCTCACAGCAGGCGCGTCGTGCCCGAACAACCTCATTGAGGATGTAATCTGTAAACTTCTCGAATTACGCGGCTCATCCGCAAAAGAATTTTTAGCCTCCCAATAGTCCATGCCCCAATCCCGCGAACAGCTGGAGGCAAACGAACGGGAAACGCTCGCTCCCTACGCTCAACTTAGTGCAGATTCCCGCGGACGTGCGCTAGAGGAAAACCCTCACGAATGGCGCACCGATTTTCAACGTGACCGTGACCGGATCATCCACTCACGGGCCTTTCGCCGTCTGGAGTACAAAACTCAGGTTTTTCTAAACGGCACCGGCGATCACCTACGAACACGGCTTACTCATACCATTGAAGTGGCCGCCATTTCGCGCAATATCGCACGCGCCCTTGGCCTTAATGAAGATCTTGCTGAAGCTATCGCACTGGCGCATGACCTCGGCCACTCGCCCTTCGGCCACAAGGGCGAATATGCCTTGAACGATCTTATGAAAGATCACGGCGGCTTTGAACACAACCGTCAGAGTCTGCGTATCGTGGAGACGCTTGAACAAAAATATCCACACCATAACGGCCTAAATCTCACCTGGGAAACCCGTGAGGGCTTGGTAAAGCATTACACTGCCTACGATCATCCAAGCAAATGTGAAGACTTTGACGCCAAGTCCAGCTCACTCGAGGCACAGGTGGCCAACCTCGCCGATGAAATTACCTATTATAGCCACGATCTTGATGACGGCTTGGATTCCCAGCTCCTTAACGAGCCAGACCTCAACAAAAGCATCCAAATCTGGCGTGAAACCGACGCCCGCGTACGTGAAGAACATGGCGAACTCAACCCCGAAACGCGCCACTACGCCATCATCCGACTGCTGATTAACAGCCAGGTGCAAGATGTCGTGGAGACCAGTGGTCGTCTCATTGCAGAAGCAGGCGTACAATCTGCTGATGAAGTCCGCCTGCATGAAAGCCCTCTTATCCAGTATAGCGAAAACCGCCGAAGAACTAACAAGGAGTTACGTGAGTATCTCTATGATAATCTTTACTATAATTCAGTGGTTCACAAGCCAAACCAGCGGGCCATTAAGCTCCTGGAAGCACTCTTTAATTATTATTTAGAACATCCAGATCATATCGGGAACCAATCACAGGCCCGTATTGAAACCAATGGCCTTCATCGCGCCATCTGTGATTATCTTTCGGGAATGACCGACCGTTACGTTGCACTCGAACACAAACGTCTGGACCTTTAGCTCAGCAGCACACCGTATCGCACCCCACGCAAGGTTGGACGCAATTCGTGAAATCCGCATCGCATCATCACCGCTTCAAATATTGCTGCTCCGAACAAAATCACATCAGCCCGATTCTCCGGCAGCCCGTCCAATGAACGGCGGCGTTCCAAGCTCATCATCCATAATCGATCAGTCAAAGTTTGCAATTCCGGCAACAAGAGACTCATTGAGTCCAATTCCTCTGCTGCCAAATCGTCTGTCTCCTTGAGGATGCGAGATAGAAAAACAGGTGCACCACCCGCACCGACCAGTGTGCCCGGCAAAGTCACTGTACCCAGCATCGGCGTTACTTGTTCATCCAAAAATGCATCCAACACACCTATGACCTTCGCTCGCTCCGCTGCAGTCGGCAAATCACTTGGAGGATATTGTTCCAGTAAACGCACAGTCCCGATCGGGAAACTGCGCTGCACGCAC
>CAZHJW010000113.1:0-7233 GCA_964533265.1 uncultured Pedosphaera sp. | reverse complement strand
CACAACAGATGGCCGGCGCACAACAGATGGCCGGCGCACAACAGATGGCCGGCGCGCAACAGATGGGAGCTCAGATGGGAGCGCAAGGCGGTCAGCAAGGCGCACAAGGCGGCGGTCAACAGGGTGGCGGAACAAATACGACGTCTCGCCCCGCTTCTGTTTTCATTACTCCTTGGGGAGGTGGAGGTGGAATATATCCTCAGGGGGCACGCTTTTCGGTATTTCTGAACACCCAGAAACGTAAGCTGCAGATTGGATCTGCAGTGGCCGTTTCCAATAAACCTATTTCCCGTTCGCCGGTAACAACTTTGGGACAGGGGATTGATCCCGCGCGTCGTCTTTTGCGAGGTGGGCGGACGCTGAATATGGGGTTTGTTCGATTTGTTAAACCGACTCCATCAAACCTTGTAAAAGGTACTTCATTACCAGTTGGAGTTCCTGCGAACACACGAAGAATGGTTGCCGGGGCAACCTATCCCACAATAGCAGTGCGCCGAATCTTTGGGGGGAATGTAGCTTCTCAGCGTAGAGCGACCCACAGTGGGAGAGTGCAGAGCAGTTCTGGGAAACAATCCGGGTTTAATTCTCCGGTCGGATCCAATACGGGAGCTACCACGGTTTATGGGAGCAACAACTCTAACCGTCGATCAAGTGTAACACTCCCGACGGGAGGGCGCGCGGTAGGCAGGAGTCAGCGACGTCGCTAAATTATAAACCAATCTTATATATCCATTGACCCCGCCTCTTTTGGCGGGGTTTTTTTATTTAATCTCCCCCGCTCTCTTGCTTCTCAGGACGGTAAGGCCAGGTCCAGGCGGCAAAGGCTCCCGGGTGTCGGGTTTGAATCCACAACTTACCCTGACCATGGAATCGGGAGACTAGGCCTTCACCTGAAAAGAATAAACTTTTCAGCCCGCCAACAGATTCAACCGAGTAGTCTAGGCCGCTGGTGAAGGCGACCACGAACCCGGTATCGACCACATAATCGCCGTCGACCGGTATCTCAATGAGGGCTCCATAGGTGTTGAACCAGAGGTCGCCTTTTCCGCTGCATTGCATTAGGATAAACCCTTCCCCCCCGAAGAAACCGCGGCACCCTTCCCATTTGAAGTCACAATCCACGTTGGGTCCTGAGGCTACGAAAGCCGAGCTTTGCAGGAATATTCTTTCACCGCCATCCATGAACACATGGGTCATGTCTCCGGGGCTGCCCGGTGCAATACCGATTTCCCCCGGTCCGCCTTGGGCGGTATATTCGTTAATGAAAATACTCTCCCCACTGAGCATTCTGGCAAAGCCGCCGCCAATCTTTGTCTTCATCTCCATGTTGGTGCTCATGGTGGCCATGGCAGCCGCTTCAACATTCAGTGTTTGGCCCGCAGCAAGTTGCACGGTGAGGAAGGCAAAATCAGGTTTGCACTCAACACGGAATTCATGCTCGTGTGGGCCAGACGGCACGAAAGTCTCCGCATCAGTTGCTGTGGCCGGTGACTCATTTAATGGTTCGTTCATTGTGTAATTCTCCTGAAATCAAAAAAAAGTTTAGCGGGCTTTAAGATTGGGGCCCAACGCAGCACCGAAGCTGCCGGCGTTGTGGCTTTGGCACCAGACAGTGCCTTGTCCCTTGAATTTGCAGACGAGACCTTCCCCGCCCATCATTGCTGAGAGCCAGCTGCCGCCGGCCTTGGTGATTTCGTACTCCAAACTTTCCTCAAAGGCGACTATGTGGCCTGTATCCACAATATATTCTCCATTGACCTCAATGGGGTAGATGGCCCCAAAAGAGTTGAAGATGGCCTGCCCCTTGCCTGAAAGGTGGATGAAAAACATGCTTTCACCTGAGAAGAAAGTTTTGCCCAGTCCCTGCCAACGGATATCCATGTCTACACTGGGGGCGGAGGCAACATAGGATCCGCTTTGTACCAGTAATCCCGGTCCATCCACCTGATATTCCATCATGTCACCTGAAAGGGTCGTGCCCAGGATGACTTCACCGGGCTGACCTGAAGAGGTGAAATGATTTACAAAAAACGATTCTCCGGCCAGTAGTCTCGTGAGACCTCCAAGAATGGAACCGGAATCTTTTTTGTGGGTGGTGGTTTCCACTTCTACATTGCCGCTCATGGCAATCATGGCACCGCCTTCAGCAGTGATGCTTTCCCCTGCCTCCAGATGTACGCGTGCAGCGGAGTTGCCGGGTCTATGGGTAATTTCAATTTGCATGATAATTTAGTAGAGTCTTGGATTTATCCAGTCGGCTAGGCCGCCGAGACTACGGGATTGAATAATAATTTTACCTTTGCCTTCCAGTCGGCTGACGAAACCTTCACCGCCGAACATACTTCCAAAGATACCTCCAGCCAGTTGGATTTTTAGTTTCATTTGCGGTTCATAGGCAACGAGGTGGCCAGTATCAACGATGTACTCGCCGTCTACTTCCTTTTCCAATAATCCACCATAGGCTCCGTACCAGACCGTTCCTTTACCCCCAACCGTTAATTTAAAAAGACCTTCACGGGCGAAAAAGGATGCGAAACCAGCCCACTTCATCCCAAGCTTTACGCCCGGCTCACAGGCAATAAAGGCACCAGGCTGCAGACAGTACTCCTGACCCTGAAGCTGCACGGTGCGAACATTGCCAGGCGTGGCCTGCACAATTGTTACCCGTTTCGCTTCACTGGTGTTGTTGGTGAAATGGTTGACGAAGAGCGATTCGCCTCCGAGAAATTTTTTGAATATCCCGCCGAAAAAGCCCCCGTTAAGCTTGGCGACCATATCCAGATCCGCGGCCATACTACTCATGGCGTCGCTCTCGGCGACAACCGTTTCCCCGGGATCCAGATCGACGTTGATGTAGGCAAAGGCGGAGCCGCCTTCAATGGTTGTTTTCATGAGTAAAATCCTCTATTTGTTTAGTTGGTTTCTCAGCTTTTCCTGAAATCCCTTAAAGTCCAAGTCAAATTTCCGGTACGGTCCAGATTTTTTTCGGCTATTGATCAATCGGTTTAAGTTATTAACACGTTCATCAGTTGCCGGGTGAGTGGTCAGTACGCTAAGCGCCCCGTCCATATCAGGCATGCCTGATTCATCATGTTCCTGTTGTATTCTCTCAAAAAATTCCATTAATCCTCGAGGGTCGATATTGGCTTTAGATAGGTATTCGAAGCCTTTTTCATCGGCTTCTCGTTCGTGATCTCGTGAAAATTTCATTTGTAATAAAAAAGGAGCATTATTTACCAGAATGGCTGCGATTCCGCTTACGTCGCCAAAGAGGGCGCTAATAACTGCGTACATCCCCCCCATTTCCACTAAATTACGCATGCTGTGTTGCATTTCCACATGCGCCAGTTCGTGTGCCATCACTCCCAATACTTCTTCGGGCCTTTCAGCCTTCAGGATGAGACCGGTGTGAATGGCCATTTTGCCGCCGGGTAGGGCAAAGGCGTTCAGTGAAGAATCCTCCAGTATATGAAATTCAAAGGTGTAACGTTGACTATCAATTGCTTCAATCAAGGGTTCAGAAAGTGCCTTAAAATCTGTGAGGATATCCTGATCCTGAATTAATTTGGAAGGCGTGGCGTGGGAGGTAAAGGCAGTATCGCCAATCTTTTGTTCTATCTCGACGGGGATTTTGCCCGCTACTGCTGCTGCCATCGGGTTCTTGGCCCACCAGAGACCCAGAAAAATTGCTACGATTCCTCCAACCAATACCATGGCAGAAGCACGGCTCATCCAGCGGGTCCGGCTGACACTTTTTCGCGATTTTGCCAGTCGGTCGTCCTTGGCGAAGACTGGATGCTTCATGAGTTTCTGGTCGGTGGTGAAAAAGGTCCAGTCCTCACAGTCTGAATGTTTTAGAAAAAGCATGCGGTTGGCTGAGCCTCCCAACTCTGCATGGAGTCCGGTCACCGGCATTTCCTTTTCGCCATGATCACAGATAAATTTTACACTAACCGGGCTGACTTCTAAAATCCCTGAAGATCGACCATTGGGAAGTGAGTCATGAAAGGCCCCGCCTTCAAACTGCCATTGTTCTTCACCCATACGGGGATCAAAACGCACTGTTTGCCGCGGGGAAAGAAAAAACCCATTGAACCATTCGGGGTCACGGGTTGCCAAAGGCTTGGGTTACCCCTTAGTCTTCACGTGGAGGAAGTGCCTTTTCCACGGCTACCTTGTTGAGTCGGGCAAAAGCAGGGAGGCCGCCCCTGGTGGGTAAATGCAGTTCTCCCTGGATAAGAGGGCGGGCATACTCCTCGAATTTTTCATTTGGCAGCCATCCATCTTCACTGATCCAGTCGCGGGGAATGAAGGATTCCTGATTGGCAACGTCATCCAAGGGCTGTAGACCGGTGGACCACTTGTAGGGATTGCTACTTTCCCTCACTAGTTTCACCATGAATCCGCTTTGACCTTCTATTGCTGCCCGTACCGCGGCTTCCCCGCATGCAAAGGCCTCATCCACATCGGTTTGGCTGGCATAATGAGCGGCCGCACGTTGGGCGTACCCGAGCTTTACCGTCCGGGTCTTTAGATTCAGCGCTGGCTCCACAATTTCGGCCAATCGTTCGGCAGCTCCGGCGAGAACCGGGTGGCCAAAGGCATCGAGTTTGGTTTTGTCTGCGCCAATTTCATTGCCTTCGGTGTCCTTTAGTCCTTCCCCCACCACCACCACGCAATATCCGTTTTTAGTGACGGTATCCATGGCCTTCACGAGAAACGTTGTTTCGTTAAACGGAATCTCGGGCAACAGAATAATGTGGGGGGGATCGGCTTCATGCTCCTTTGCCAGCACAGTGCCTGCAGCGATCCAGCCTGCCGCTCTCCCCATAACTTCAATGATGCAGCAGGATCCCTCGTCAGTTGCCTGACTGCGCAAGTCTGCACCCACTTCCATCACAGTGGTGGCGTTGTACTTGATCACACTGCCATAACCTGGTGTGTGGTCGGTGTGAGGGAGGTCGTTATCAATGGTCTTGGGGACCCCAATGGCCCGGATGTCGTAGCCTCGTTTTGCTGCCTCCTGATGGACTTTATTGGTCGTATCCTGACTGTCATTGCCGCCGGCGTAAAAAAAGTAGCGAATGTTATGCGCTTCGATCACCTCAAAGAGTCGCTTCATGTCCTTCTCGGCTTGCTCGGCGTTCGTCTTGAAATTGATTTTGTAGCGACAGGTTCCCAGTGCAGCCGCAGGGGTGTGCTTGAGGGCCTGAATGGATTTGGTATTTTCTTCACCTATGTCGATCAGGTTTTCCTGTAGGATACCGTACACCCCATTCATGCCACCATAGATTTCCTCAATGCACTCATGCCGTCCGGCTTCACTGATTACACCGGCGATACTGGAGTTAATGACTGCAGTGGGACCGCCGCTTTGAGCGACTAACAAATTGCCTAATAGAGGTTCAGACATTTTTAAAAGTTCTTCAGGTGGAAGGCCGGACAAGCTGCCAAAGCCAAGGCAACCTGTCAAAAAGGAAATAGGATTGCTCCAAAACCGTTTCATTGCTAGATTCCCGCCCCTTTTCCTCTCCATGGGACAGAATTTATACAACAAGGTTTTCGATCGGCATTCTGTCGGGCAGTTGCCTTCAGGCCAGTATCAGCTCTTTATAGGGTTGCATTTAATCCATGAAGTGACTTCCCCACAGGCTTTCGCGATGATTCGCGAACAAAATCTTTCGGTGCCTTTTCCTGAACGCACTTTTGCCACCGTAGACCACATTATCCCAACGACCAGCAAAGGTCGCCAACGCCCATTAATGGACTCTTTGGCCGAAGAGATGCTCCAGCACATTGAAAAGAACACGGAAGATTACGGTATAAATTTCTTTTCACCTGACAAAGGGGAACAGGGAGTGGTGCACGTTGTGGGGCCGGAGCGTGGCCTTACTCAGCCGGGAATGACGATTGCCTGTGGCGATTCCCACACTTCCACCCACGGTGCCTTTGGTACTCTTGCCTTTGGGATTGGCACCAGTCAGGTAGCCGATGTGCTGGCCACACAAACCCTCGCCATGGCCAAGCTCAAGGTGCGACGCATCAATTTTACCGGGTCACTAAAACTCGGCGTATATGCCAAGGATGTGGCCTTGGCCTACATCAACCGTCTCGGAGTCAACGGCGGCGTGGGTTACGCTTACGAGTTTGGGGGTGAGGCCATAGAAAGCATGACCATGGAGGAGCGCATGACCGTATGCAATATGGCCATCGAGGGTGGTGCGCGTTGCGGGTACGTGAATCCAGATCAAACAACCTTCGATTATCTTAAGGGCCGTGACTATTGCCCCGAGGGCGCGTCGTGGGATCGTGCGGTTGCCGATTGGGAGTCGCTTGCTTCAGATTCCGATGCTGAGTATGACGACATGATTGAAATTAAGGGTGAGGAGATTGAGCCCTTTGTTACTTGGGGTATTACACCTGCGCAATCAGTAGGTGTGGCACAGGATTTACCTGCTGTTGATTCTTTTGATGAAGCCGATCAGTTGGTGGTGAAGGAAGCTTATGAATACATGAGTTTTGAGGAAGGCCAACCGATTGCTGGCACTCCGGTGAATGTCGTCTTTATTGGATCTTGCACTAATGGACGTCTGTCGGATCTACGGGAAGCGGCCAAATTTGTGAAAGGCAAAAAGGTCGCGGCTGGTGTGCGGGCGCTGGCAGTACCCGGCTCACAGGAAGTGGATCGACAGGCTATTGAAGAAGGATTGGATCAGGTTTTTAACGAAGCGGGGTTCCAGTGGCGCGAGGCCGGTTGCAGCATGTGTTTGGCGATGAACCCCGATCAACTTTCAGGCAGTGAGATTAGCGCAAGCACCTCAAATCGAAATTTCAAGGGGCGACAGGGTTCGCCCACCGGCCGCACTTTGCTCATGAGTCCGGCGATGGCCGCGGTGGCAGCGGTGGAAGGCAAAGTCACCGACGTGCGCGAACACTTGGAGAATTAATTATGGCAGGTGAAATAGTCAGTACGATCAAGGGCACCGGCATTCCGCTGCGCGGCAATGATATTGATACAGACCGCATTATCCCCGCGCGGTTTTTGAAATGCGTTACCTTTGATGGTATTGGCGAACATGCCTTTAAGGATGACATCAAGGGCTTGGCCCAAAAGGGTGAAACCCATCCCTTTGCTGATGAACGTTTTGTCGGCGCCACCATCCTTGTGGCCAATAAAAACTTCGGGTGCGGCTCCAGCCGTGAACACGCGCCGCAATCACTCAAGCGTTGGGG
>CAZHJW010000112.1:0-7247 GCA_964533265.1 uncultured Pedosphaera sp. | reverse complement strand
TTGCTGAATGTAACACCGACGGCAAAGCTGCCCAGTTGCAGGCATGGACCACTTTTTGTCAGGCTCTTCTGGCCAGCGCAGAATTTCGTTATCTCAATTAAACCTATCCAAAGATCATCCAATGAATATGGCACCTTTAAATTTCTCGCGGCGAGATGCTCTACAAAGTATGAGCGCGGGCTTCGGTTTCATGGCTTTTGCCGGTATGAGCACCATGGCGGGCCAGGCATTCAAGAACCCGCTTGCGTCCAAAGATCCGCACTTTAAGCCACGTGCCAAGCGGATCATCTTTGCCTGTATGCGCGGTGGTCCTTCTCATGTGGACACCTTTGATTACAAGCCGGCGTTGGCAAAGGACAATGGAAAAACTGCCAACGGCTATGGCAACCGCAAGCTGTTGGAGTCGCCATGGAAATTCCCCAAGCGCGGCAAGAGTGGGATCGAGATTTCAGAGCTCTATCCGAACCTCGCCGAGCATGCGGACAAGATGTGTCTGCTTAACAGCATGTATGGAGATATCCCGAATCATCCCCAGTGCTTTGTGCAGCTTCATACCGGCAGTTTTCAGTTTGTGCGGCCGAGTCTTGGATCGTGGGTGTTGTATGGATTAGGCACCGAAAACCAAAACCTGCCCGGTTTCGTGACTCTCAATCCACCCTCGCGTGTGGGTGGTGCACAAAATTACGGGAGCGCATTTTTACCGGCTATATATCAGGGGACTCGTATTGGAAACTTGGGACAGTCGCTGAAGGATGTGAAAATTGCCAACCTTGGTAATGGCCGCCTGAACACCGAGGAACAACGCCGCCAGCTCGATTACATCCAGTCACTCAACCGCGATCTTAAGAGTCGCAATGAGTCCAGTTCTCAAATCGACGGCGTCATCGAGAGCTACGAGCTCGCTTTCCGCATGCAGAGTGCCCTGCCTGAGGTAATGAGTCTCAAGGGAGAAAAAGAATCCACGCTGGCTGCTTATGGTATTGGCAACAATGCCACCGACAATTTCGGGCGCCAATGCCTTCACGCCCGCCGGATGGTAGAACAGGGAGTGCGATTCGTGGAAATCTCCCACGCCAACTGGGATCAACACGGCAGTTTGCGCGCCAAGCTGGGTAGTAACTGTAAGGCGACCGATCAGCCTTTGGCAGCACTACTCAAGGACCTTGAAGAGCGCGGTCTTTTGGAAGACACCATCGTGATGTGGGGTGGAGAATTTGGTCGTACGCCTCATATAAAGAAGCAGGATGGTCGCGATCATAATGCCTCAGGGTTTAGCTTCTGGCTGGCCGGTGGCGGAGTAAAGGGGGGTATGCGTTATGGTGCTACTGATGAGCACGGAATCAAGGCGGTGGAAAACCGAATGCACTTCCACGACCTGCATGCGACGCTACTGCATCTACTGGGGCTGGATCACGAAAAGCTTACCTACCGCTATGCGGGTCGCGATTTTCGCCTGACCGACGTTAACGGGAACGTCGCCAAAGAGATCTTGGCTTAAGTTTCTTTAAAAAGATTCACGCGCGGGCTTAAGGCTCGCTTTTTTATTGGTGTGAAATTGCTTTTTTGTGAGGGGTGTGGATGATGGCCGCCATGAAACGCATGCTTTTGACCCTTGTGGCTATATTGTCTTTTGTGATCTCCGTGAAGGCGGAAAAGACCCTGGATATTTACTGGGTGGATGTTGAAGGCGGTGCGGCAACCTTGATGGTTACACCCGCAGGTCAGGCGATCTTGATTGATACCGGTAACCCGGGTACTCGCGATGCGGGCCGCATTCATGAAGTGGCCACCAAGCAGGCCGGCTTGAAGAAGATTGATTTCCTCATTACCACCCATTTCCACGGGGACCACTTTGGAGGTGCAGCGCCACTTAGTCAGTTAATGCCCATTGGGAAAGTATACGATAATGGTATCCCTGTCCGTAATCCTGACCGGAACCGTCAGGATCCGGCGTTTGTATTAAAAGTGAAGCCTTACAAGACCATGAAGGTGGATGGCCGCGTGGTTGTAAAACCGGGGAACGCCTTGTCGCTTCAGCAAGCGGATGGAACCGCAAAAGTAGATCTTACCTTTGTTGTTGCTGCCCGTAAGTTTATCGAACCCCCCAAGGGTGCGAAAAAGAACCCGCTGGCCGGTTCGGTGCCGCCGATGAAAGAAGATCTTTCTGACAACGCTAATAGCGTAGCTTCTCTTATTACCGTGGGAGATTTCCGTTTTTTGGATTGCGGTGATTTGACTTGGAACATGGAGGCCAAGCTTGTTGAGCCGGTGAATCGTATTGGAACCGTGGATGTATATCAGGTCAATCATCATGGACTGGCCACCAGCAACAACCCTCTCCTCATCAAGAGTGTTGCTCCAACCGTGAGCGTGATGAATAACGGCCATAAAAAGGGATGCTCTCCAAGTGCCTTTGCCGCCCTTCAGGAAACCAAATCCATCAAGGCCATGTATCAGGTGCATCGTAATCTGCGTTCGGACGGCGAGAAGAACAACACGACCAATGAATACATTGCCAATCTCACGAGCCCGCAGGAGTGCAAGGCCTATGCGATGAAGTTATCAGTCGCTGCAGACGGCAAAAGTTATACGATTTATAATCCTCGCAACAAACATCAGCGCACATTCAAGACTCGAAAGCACTAATGGCTGACTATTCGTTAGAAAACTACGAGCGACCACAGCTGCAGACGCCTAATGGCGAAAAGAAGATTCTTATGCATTCCTGCTGTGCACCGTGTTCGGGTGAGGTGATGGACGCGATGGTTGCTAGCGGGATCGAGACGACGATCTTTTTTTATAATCCGAACATTCATCCCCGCAGTGAGTATGAATTACGTAAGGAGGAAAATATTCGCTATGCTGAGAAGCTCGGTATGGAATTTGTGGATGCGGACTACGACACGGATAACTGGTTCGAGCGGGTGCGGGGATTGGAACAGGAGCCCGAACGCGGCGCTCGCTGTACCGTGTGTTTTGATATGCGCTTTGAACGCACTGCACTGTATGCGGCTGAAAACGGCTTTAACTTAATTAGTAGTACACTTGGTATTTCCCGTTGGAAAAACATGGACCAGATCAATAACAGTGGTAGCCGTGCGGCTGCCCGGTGGGATGATATGCATTACTGGACCTTCAACTGGCGCAAACAAGGTGGGGCTACCCGCATGATCGAGCTTTCCAAGCGCGAGGGATTTTACCAGCAGGAGTACTGCGGCTGCATCTACAGTCTCCGCGACACTAATGACTGGCGGCAGGAAAACGACCGCGAAAAAATTGAACGGGGGCAAAAATTCTATGGCCAGGAAGGCGTCGATTGTGCTCCCTGTTCAAAGGAGTAGCGCGCCAACAGGGACCGCATCCTCAGTCAGTTCCGCGAGTTTAATTTGAGGTCCATTACCATAGGTTTCCATCAGGAACTGGGGCAGTTTTTTTTCGATACCCTTACGAAGAGGTGCGCCCACCAGCGAGAGCCCGCCGCCAAGGATGATTACCTGAGGGTGGAACAAGTGCGTGACGTGTGATAAGGCAAAGGCAAGATCATGCGTGAGTGTGTCGAGGATGTCTTGAGCGACGGGATCATCCTGTGCCAGTGACTCGGCAAGATGTTTGGCTTCACCTCCGGTTTCTTTACCGAGGAGTTGGGCAAGGGGACAATCAGGATTGTTTTTTGCCGCATCACGAATGGCGTTGTCTACGGCCCAGCCGGAACAACGATCCTCCACCGTGGTGCCATCGGGATCCAATCGCAGGTGGCCGAATTCCACTTCACCGGGTGCGGCGCCATGATAAATCTTACCATTGATTATGAGGCCGCCTCCTACACCGCTCCCCATATTCATGTAAAAAGTGGGGTTGAAGCCACGGCCTGCTCCGCGCACCGCTTCAGCTAGGGCGGCAGAGTTGGCATCATTTTCAATAACCACCGGTAGACCGGAAAGATCATGCAACCAATCACGGAGAGGAAAACCACTCCATCCTTCAATCTGATGGGAAGTAGCGGCCTTCCCCTGGGCAATATCAACCGGACCACCAAATCCGACTCCAAGGCGTTCTGGCTGATGGGCGGTGATCAGCTTGGGGAGTTCTTCTGTGATACGTTTTTGGATGTCCGAGGCGTTGGCATTGGGGGCCATGCCGAACCGGCATCGATCAACGATATTGCCCTGATTATCTCCAGCTATGATCTGCTGTTTGGTGCCACCAATTTCGATGCCGAGGTGTGTCATGGAGTTTTCAGTTTAATTAAGGATCTGATAACAGTTCATAAAAGGCTTGCCACGGTGCATAAAAAACGAAAACAAGCCAAGCAAACGGTGCATTGATTTGCTGCGAAAGAACCCTACAATCCGTCCAGATGATCGCACGACTTTCCATCCAATTCGCCGTGGTGTGCGCTACGGGGTCGTTGTCTGCTGCGGACTTTGCTGCTGCGGATTTGGAATTTTTTGAGAAGAAAATCCGGCCCGTGTTGGCTGAGCACTGCTATAAATGCCATAGTGCGGATGCCAAGAAACTAAAAGGAGGCCTGCGGTTGGATCATCGTGCGGGAGTGCTGAAGGGAGGCGATACGCGTCCGGCTATTGTCTTGAGCAAGCCTGAAAAGAGCCTGCTGATTGAAGCCATAGGATATGGCAATGTGGATTTGGAAATGCCCCCCCGCGGGAAGCTCAGTGCTGCTCAGATTGCTGATTTGACCGAATGGGTCAGACGCGGTGCCCCGTGGCCTGAGGAAACTGTAACCGCTGGGGGTGCTGACAAGGAATTTAATCTTCAGGACCGCAGGGCCAAACACTGGGCTTGGCAGCCAGTGAAAAGCCCGACTCCTCCCAAAGTCAAACTGGCATCCTGGGTTGCTTCACCGATCGATCATTTTATTCTGGCTAAACTGGAGTCCGTTGAGCTTCAGCCGAAGGGAATAGCCGATAAGCGCGTTTTAATCCGAAGAGCATCCTTTGATCTCACAGGGCTACCCCCAACTCCAGAACAAGTAAACTCCTTCCTGAAGGATGATTCACCTCAGGCGTTTGAAAAGGTGGTGGACCAATTACTAGCTTCGTCTCATTTTGGTGAACGCTGGGCAAGGCATTGGCTGGATTTGATGCGTTACTCCGAGACGTTTGGCCATGAGTTTGATTTCGTTAATCAGGAGGTATGGCGTTATCGTGATTACGTCATTCGTGCCTTTAATGAAGATGTGCCTTATGACCGGTTGATCCTAGAGCATATTGCTGGGGACCGAATTGACCCACGGTTTGCAAAAGAAGGAGGATGGAATGAAAGCCGGCTGGCCACAGCCTGGTGGTGGATGAGCCAACACTGTCATTCCCCGGTTGATGTACGCGCTTATCAGGCGGAGGTGGTCGATAACCAAATTGATGTCCTGACCAAAGCCTTTCAGGCCATCACGGCGGCCTGTGCCCGCTGTCACGATCATAAATTTGATGCCATCAGTACCGCCGATTACTATTCGCTCTATGGTTTAGTCAAGAGTGGCAGCTTTTCTCATGGATCGGTTGACGGGCCGCGGGTATTTACCGAGAAAGCTCAAGCTCTATTGAAGATAAAAAAGATATTAGCTGCCCCACTGGGAGACCGGCTAAAAGTTCAAACAACTGCGGAGCCCAAGGTTAAAACAGATGGATACCAGTTAATTTCGGATATTCGGCAAACCAAAGGCAAGGACTGGTTTGCTGATGGAGTAGCTTGGCATAATGCGTTTACTGCTTCAGGTGACTTTACCATTGAAGGTCAGGCGGTTCGACCGGTGTTGGCCGATTGGTTGCACAGTGGCCTTATGAGCCGAAAGTTTCAGGGCACCTTGCGCTCGCCCACTTTTAAGATCTCCGAAAACTTCATACATATTTTGGCATTCGGTACGGATGTACGGTTTAACGTGGTGGTTGATAATTTCAAAATCATTCGCAACCCCATCTACGGTAGTCTTACCCGCCACATCAAGAATGATAAACCTCACTGGGTGACCTTTAATCTGGGGATGTGGAAGGGCCATGACTGCTATTTGGAAATTACGGATCTTTCCAATAGCGACCCGGCGGGAAAGGGCTCCGGCCCCGATGCCTATGGGGCGGTACAGCAGCTTTGGCTTTCAGCCAATAACCGACCTCCATCGATACCGGTTCCAAAATTACCAGAGGAAATCAAGATAACTGAGGAGGAAACACTCAGGCTACTGGGCCAGTACAACAAGTTGGCAGGATCCATTCCGAGGCCGGCGGTGGTTCCGGTAATGTTGGAGGGTTCGGGTCGCAACGAAAACCTTTTCGTTCGTGGCAGCCATAAGAATTTGGGAGAGAAAGTTCCACGCGGCTATCTCACAGCCATTACCGGCACTAAAGCCCAGCCTCCCAAGGGAACGGGCCGGCTGGAGCTTGCCAAGCTCATCGCCAATGCCAATAACCCTTTAACCGCACGTGTATATGCCAACAGGATTTGGCATCATCTTTTTGGAAGAGGGATTGTTCCCAGCACTGATAACTTTGGGGTGTTGGGTGAGAAACCATCGCATCCTGAACTGCTCGACTGGTTGGCTAACCGGCTCATTGAAAAGAATTGGTCCACCAAACAGTTGATACGTGAAGTGATGCTCTCAAAAACCTACCGGATGAGTTCCAAGCCGACTGATGAGGCGGCAGAATTAAAGGATCCGGCCAACGTATTATTACATCGCATGCCCGTACGACGTTTACAGGGTGAGGCCCTTCGTGATGCTATTTTGTCTGTTTCGGGGCGACTGGATAGGAAAATGTTTGGTCCACCGGTGGCGGTGCATTTGACTGCTTTCATGGAAGGTCGTGGTCGACCTCGTTCCGGCCCCTTGGATGGGGCAGGTCGTCGCACGATTTATCAGGAAGTGCGCCGCAATTTTCTTTCACCGATGATGCTGGCCTTTGACATGCCTCAACCCCTGTCCACCTTTGGTCGTCGCACAACCTCGAATGTACCGGCCCAGTCGCTGATCATGATGAATGATCCCTTTGTGGTGGAGCAATCCAAGATTTGGGCCAAGCGGATTCTAGGTGCCGGTAAGGATGATATCCAACGAGTGAGAATAGCTTATCAACTGGCTTTTGGCCGCTTGCCCGATCAGCAGGAGATGGATACCGCGACTACTTTTTTAGCTACACAAGCCAAGGTTTACGGAGAGGCGCAGCCCGGTGAGAAATCCTGGGGCGATCTATGCCACGGTTTATTTAACGTGAAGGAATTTATTTTTGTAAATTAAG
>CAZHJW010000111.1:0-7254 GCA_964533265.1 uncultured Pedosphaera sp. | reverse complement strand
CCCGCAAGGTTGAGTTCAGCGAGACTGACATGGCCGGTATCGTTCATTTCTCGGTTTTCTACCGGTACATGGAATATGCTGAGCATGCTTTTTTCAGGTCTCTAGGCCACTCGATAGTGAGCCCGAATCTTGGTGTTGGATGGCCACGAGTGCAATGTCATTGTGATTTCAATCAGCCTCTTAAGTTCGAAGATGAAGTGAAGATTCACTTACTTGTTGCAGCCAAAACCAGCAAATCCATCAGCTACCAATTTCGTTTTCACAAGGCAGATTCTCAAGTGGCACGCGGTGCAATAACCGTTGTGTGCGTTCATCGTAATGACTCCGGTGAAATGAAGGCCACCAGCATTCCCTCTGAAATTGCCGACCTGATTGAGGTCGCACCTGCGGATAAGTTGGCTGATTAACATTTGAAGCCATCGCGCCCAAATACTAGAGTCACAAAGATTATGGCAACCACCACTGCATCCTGCATTCCATGGTACGCATGGGCTCTAGTTACCGTTATCTGTTGGGGAACTTATGGTGTATGCATGCACACCGGTTCCATGAACATGGTGGGATCGGAAAAACAAAACGCTGATCACGCGCGTATCATGGCATTCTTGTGGGTTGGATTGGCTTATTTTCTCACGGCTGTGATCGCCCCAATCATTATCTTGAAAGTCAAAGGCGGTCCCATCGACTTTTGGGCTTATCCAGACAAGGGATTGAAATGGTCGCTCATCGCCGGAATTCTAGGCGCTATCGGAGCTTTAGGCGTCTTGCTGGCCTTTGGAGCCTCTCCCAACCCTCCGATTTACGTGCCGGTAATCATGTCTATCATTTTTGCAGGTGCTCCAATTGTGAATGCTGTAATCAACACCACTAAAGAAGGCAACTGGCCTTACGTAAAAGCACCCTTTATCCTTGGCATTGTTTTGGCTGCGGCAGGGGGTTATCTCGTCACGAAGAACCCTCCCAAACCACCTGACCCTGAAAAAGTTGAAGGCTTATCCCAGAGTGAGAAACTTTCCACGGAAAATGGAGAAAAAAAGGGTTAACTTCTTTCCCGTTCGGTCCGGTAAATAAAAATTGCGTGCTGAGCATCTCAGATCTTTTCTTCTTCACCTGAGGCAGTGTTCGCATCTTCGTCCAAATCTGAGTCAGATACAGGAGCCGTTGTTTCCTCTTCCTCAATTTCATCATCCTCAGAAGAGTCGATCTTTTTTCCCTCATCTTCATGGTCGGTAAATTGCGGCTCTGGGAGCTGCCCCGCCACAACCCAGCCGAGAGCAAAAACAAATAGCCCTACTCCTGCCGCTGTATAGGCCATTTTCTTTGGGACGGTAAAATCATCCGGCCAGAACGTCGCAGCGGCTATGGTAGTTGAAATCCACGCGAAACTAGTCCCAAAAAGGCGGCCCCCAATATTGGCCGCGAAACTTTCGCCGGTACCGCGCAAGTGAATGGGAAACAATTTTGGCAACATGTTGCCCCAGAAGGTGAATTGACCCACCACAAGAAACCCACACAGGAACATGCCAATGTAGGCAGCCCCCAGACTATTGGTAATTAGAAAAGCAAAGGTTAGAGGGATAATAATCATACCCGGCAACTGGAACAACCTGAGCACCTTGCCAGAAGGCGCCCCCTTCATTGTCCTGATGATGTTTGAGCATATAAACCAAACCGGCACGCCAATTACTCCTCCAAAGACAAGACCTTTTCCAGCTCTAATAAAATGTTCATTTAATGAACCTTGAAAACCAGCCATCCCTTCGAGCACCAGAAAGAATGCAAGTTGTGTCCAGCCGACAAATGCCCAAACATTGGTGGTCCCACGAGCGATAATAGTAATGACCAATAGTGCCATAATTGCTCGTCCGTACAACCCGCCCACCTCTTGCACCTTGGTGACTTTGGCTGCCGCTATCTGTTCCGCTCCCTTAGCGGCCTTGACGCGGGCGATCGTTACGGCTTTATCCGGTTTTCCAGCTTCAGTCGCTGCGGCAGATGCCCTCTTGCCAGCAGTCTTGGCCGCTTCAACCACCTGGGGAGTCTCGGGAATAATCAGGCGCATCTGTTGCAAGGACCCGAAGGCTGCACCGTAAGCGAGAGCAAAAAGGATAGTGGCTATAATTGTGGTTTTACATAGTTGAGGAGAAAACAGTTCTCTAATACTCGCTCGTTTGAGTTCGCCTGCGTCCTTCTTCTTCTGCCATTGAGGCGACTCTGGAAGAAAGGGGCGAATAATAATTAGAGGGATGGCAGGAATGAGGCCACTCATGAGAGTCAGGCGCCAGACCGATTCGCTGGTTTCGGGGATTTGCCCCAATATCGATCCGAATAAACCGGTGATTATCCCCCATCCGGGGATGCCCAATTCACTGATTGTGGGTAAACTCCCTTGTGTAGCTAAACTCGCAAGCCAGCCGTTTACGATAGCTACTGTCAATCCGCCGACCGAAGAGAAAGCCTGCGTATAGCCTAATACCTTTTCGCGTTGAACAATGTTTGGAAAGAGTTCCGCAAGCCAAGCCACGGCAGCAACGAATTCAACGCACACACCGATAAAAACTAAACAACGAAAGAAAAGTAGTTGCCATGGATTAACACAGAAACCAGCACAAAAAGCCGAAAAAGCATACAGAAGAATACTGAAAGTTAGAACCTTTCGCCTCCCGAACCGATCGGTGAGCCATCCTCCCATGAGACCGAAAATACCACCAACAATGGCCGGTATAAAAAACAACCTGCCTACCCATGTTAAAAATTCGGGTGTACCGGGTTTAATTCCAGCCATATCCAGCAGAGCAGACTTGGCCACCAGTGGCAGCATTAACAGCTCGTAGATATCAAACAGGAATCCAATAGTGGCAATAATGCAGATCAGCCATTGGGTGCGGGTGAGTTTCAATCCAGAATCGGAAGCGTCGTTAGAACTCATGAGGGTTTTATATGCTTAATATTTTTAGGTTAAACAAGTTTATTATAGGTACGGCTTCTCATCTGGCTGCGTATCAGGATGCACCATAAGTAGCGCACTAATCAATTGGATGGCATCAAAAAGTCATACTCTTAGAGCTCTTTGATAAAGCTCCAAAAAGTCAGTTGCCTCAATATCCCGCGGATTAAAACTAGCGGTCCATTGACTGGCGGCTTCCTCTGAAAGCACTCCAAGTATCGTGGTTTTCACGCCACACTTAGAAAGGTTCCGTGGCATTTCAGCCACATCTAATAATCCTTCCAACTCCCCTGCAAGAACCTCATGGGCCAGGGAACCATTATCCAAACCAATGGCTGTCCCTTCAATCAGCTTAAAATAAGCGTCTGCCGTAGTCCTATCCTCACCATTAAATCGAACCACATGTGGCAACATCATGCCGACTGCCTGACCGTGGATGACGTTGTAGTGAGCCGTTAAGGGGTTGGCCGCTGAATGTGCCGCGCCAAGCATACTATGTTCGATAGCGGTACCCGCAAAGGCTGCGCCCAAAAGCATACGCCCCCGTGCTTCAAGATTTGCAGGTTCTTTGAGAACCACAGGCAGGCTTTCACTGAGCAAGCCAAAAGCGACTCTAGAATATTGCTGTGAAGTTTCATTACTCTTACGTGTCACGGCCGACTCCACGGCGTGTGCCACGGCGTCAATACCTGTGCAGGCAGTCACGCGCGACGGTTGCGACAGGGTAAGCTCTGGATCCAAGATCGCCACCTTGGCCATTGCCTTGGGATCCCCGCAAGCCATCTTTGCATGACTGGTGGCATCAGAAATCAGCGCAAAACTCTGGCATTCGCTTCCAGTCCCAGCGGTAGTGGGAATGGCAATTAATGGCAACATCGGCTTGGAAGCCTTCCCAACTCCCCAGTAGTCCTTCATCTCTCCGCCGTTTGTCAGAATGAAGTTGCATCCCTTGGCAGTATCCATGGAACTACCTCCGCCCAGACCAATGATGAAATCGATCTGCTCAGCCTTTGCTAATTCGACGCATTCAGCAACGCATTCGGTAGTGGGGTTTTCCTTAGCTTGATCGTAAACAACAACCTGCAGTTTAGCTGCCTCCAGACTGGCGAAGACTTTGTCAACGTGCCCGGCAGAACGAATACCCGGATCGGTAACAAGCAGAACCTTATTTGCTCCATATTCAACCGCCAATTCTCCAACATGCTCAACCTCCCCATTACCGAAAATCAACCGTAGATGAAGTTGACTATCAAAACTCGATTGATTGACCAGTTCGGCTGGATTACTCATGGGCGATTTAAGACGTTCTCCGCAGCTGGCTTCTTCAGTTGCAGAGGCGTTGCAAGCGCTCATCCGAGGTCTGATAAGCACGCGTGCGGAACAGAAAGTCAACGATACTGCCCTCATGCGGTTGCAGCCAGTTGAGCGCAATCGTGGGCAAAGGGCCAATGTTGAGGCGATCGATGTTGGTGGCATCTGTGAGTTGGGCTGCCCAAGCTTCATCGTTGGTGATGGCCGAAGCGACGAGGGTCCCCCCGATCTTCTCGATCATCTTTTCTTGAGGACATTTTACTACGCTTGTGAAAGGGAACATGTACTCAGTATTTGCCATCTTCAAATCAGGCGAATCACAATGGAGAATGGTGGGGCGGATGTAATCACAGCGATCCATTTGTTCTAGGCGGGTACCATGCTTTTCGGTCACGTGCGTGGTGCCGCCTTCCTTGCAACCCTCTTCAATCATACCCCAAATAGCCTCAGCCTGATTGGGAACAGTAAATGCAGCCAAACCGGCATCTGGATCGGTGGTATCTTTCACCTCGTACGGCCCTACACGGTCAGCTATGGCCTCGGCAATTTCCTCGGTGTGACGCGAAGCCCACACACCAGAGCAGTTGATACACCCACGGCCGCTGTTCTTGTAGATACTATCGACCATAAGGTCGAGGTAGTCCTCCCACTGATCGACGACATCATCTCCCAACAAAATCTTACTATAACCCGGGCCGTGCACCTGCACCTGCTCGTTGCCTGAATAATTTTTGACCGTTTGCGTACTGCCAAAAATCATCACGCGACCACACCGTGCTACCGTCTCCGCACCCATGTCCGGTCCGCCGGGATAAATGCCGATGCATTCCTTAGGCACCCCCGCCTCGGTAAACGCAGCAAACATGCGGTAAGGCGTCCAAGGCTCCTGCGGGCCGGGCTTGAGAATCAAACCAATCTGCATTGGAATAACCGGCATCCACAGCGTATGCACCCCAGGCGAATTACTAGGCAACACCATGCCAAGTACCGGTGATTGAGCCTGATAGCTCACCGGCACTCCCCGTTCCTCAACACCAAAACCCCGCTGAAGTATGTCTATATCCAACCCGCGTGTCAGGGCATCGAGAATCTGATCCATGTGATTCAGGACGAAATGATTCTTCTCCATGTTGAACTTACACATGTGTTCAGGCAAACCGGTTGAGGCGGATTGCTGCCGCGCGAAGTCATCAGGGGTCTGCTGCCCATCGCCCAAGGGCAACGTCTCATTGAGGTACAAGTTACCGGCCTTCTTCATCATTTCCACGAGATCCTTGATGGGAATTTCGCGCAATACCTCGCGGGCACGTGCCGCCTTGCGCATGTCGCGCGCCAGCAGGCCGGGATTGGCTTGACCCACCTTGGCCAATACCTCACCTGTGCGATGATGAATTACCTCTTCAGTTTCAAGGCTGTCATAAGGCTCGCCCCAGCGTAAAACAGGAATATTAATCATGATAATATGTGTCTAAAAAATTTAATAAACGCCTTCTACAATTTTTTTGGTCAACGCACCAAAAGGCCGCACCTCCGCAACCCCATCCCATGGGTAGATATCTATAGGAGCGCGCCGAATAGCCTCATCGCGCTCCAAAAAGCGCGGCATAAAGAATTCTTTAGTCAATGTGGTGAGCTCTACACGGCCCCATTCCTCATAATCCACTGGCTGATCTGTGTCCGGATTTACCACCCGCAATACCGCGCGCGGCTGCGGGGCAAAATAGGTGATGGAATACTTGTCCTCAGGCGTCAGGGGCTTGTGCTTGGCCAACCCCATAAGGGTGTTGCCATAAGTTGGCACAAACCCAATCTTATTTTCCAATAATTCCTCACACAGAAAGCGCGTGTATTGAGGATCCATCGTTGTACCACCGCAAAAAACACCACGCACACCGCTTTCATAAAGGCTCCCTCCTTCAGCTTCGCAACGCTCAGCAATGCTCTCAAGTAGTTTTGGCGTCGTAAATAGCGCGCTCACCTTCCGATGTTTCATGATTGTGGTCGCCTGATCCACCACGTGTTCCATATAGGCCTTAGCCTGATCAAACTGTTTTTCACCAATAAGCCTCTTAACCCAACGAGGATCCAAATCAACGAAATAACAGGAACACCCTCGCACATTGGCCAAATGTTCTATAGCGAGGCGCAGTCGGCGAGGGCCCGTTGGCCCCACCATCAGCCAATAGTGGTCACGGGGAAAAGCGTCATCATCCAGCGTGTCGGAAAACTCACTGTAGTCCACTTTGTAATCATTCCAGCCAATACGTTGTTTGGGCATGCCTGTCGTTCCGCCGGTTTCAAAAATGTTGAAAGGCTGCCCTTTAAACTCATTGGGGACCCATACCTCCGGCTGCATATCCCGAAGCCATTCATCCTGAAAATTCGGGAACTTCGCGATGATATCATCAAAACTGGTTATCTCCTCAGCGGGACTCCAGCCTACCTCCTTCGCCCAACCGAGCCAGAACGGACATCCGGTTTCGGGTGAGAAATGCCACTTAACAATATCCACGGCATGCACATCTAGTTGCGCCTTCGCCTCCTGCACTTTTTGATCCAAGTCAGCCATAAAGTTTTTGTGTTACGAGCGACATATGTTCGCCCATGGGTTCTATCTCGTCAAACTCGCACCTGATTTAACGCGGTTTATTCGGGAAAAATTTGTTTATCTTCCGTTCCTCAGGGGCTTTGCTCAAGAGCGATCCAATTATCAAGGCCACAGCTGAGGCCATGGTTAATGGAGCGGCGGGCAACATGCCGAGTACCGCATAACCCTTATCAGCCCCGAAACCTGAGTCTTTAAACCATATTACCCAAAGTAATACGGTCACTGCGATGCATGCGTACGCGCCAGCTGCTGTTACGCGTCTCCAGTATAAAGCTGAAAACACAATCGGGAATAATGCCGTGAAGCCACTAAAACACCATATCCCGATATTAAACACACTGGCCGTTTTCATCAAAAGCAGTGAAATGCAATAAGCCACCACCACCAC
>CAZHJW010000110.1:0-7281 GCA_964533265.1 uncultured Pedosphaera sp. | reverse complement strand
CAGGGTCCCCTCGCCCGTCCGGGCAACCGGACGGGCGCCCCTTAACCCTGAGCGACCCTCGCCCCGGTGTGCCGTCGTCATCCGGCACACCGGGCGGGCGTTAATCCTTGACCGTTGCCCATCTGACAGCGTTGTGATGCACTCAGCACAAATGAAGCCTGAGCCGCCCTTGCTCGAAACCCGCAGCAGCCTGATTCAAAGGCTAAAAGTAACGATCAATGGCGAAAGCTGGGAGGAATTTTTCCAGACTTATTGGGAGCTGATTTATAATGTCGCCCGACGTTCAGGCCTTTCAGAGGCCGATGCGCAGGATATTGTTCAGGAAACCATCCTCAAAGTCCATAACAGCCTGGACAAGTTCGAATACAACCGCAAACGTGGATCCTTCAAGGGCTGGCTACGCACAGTAACACGATCAAGACTAGCTGAGCATTTCAAAAAGCAACAACGGCGCCCTATCATTAGCCAACCACTTGATGCCTCTTCGGAACTTATCAATGAAACGGCGGACCCTAAGGATCCGGAGCTGGAAAGAATCTGGGACGAAGAATGGCATCGCAACCTCATCCATGCTGCCCTTACCCGAACCAAGAAACTGACAACCCCGAAACAATTTCAAATCTTCAAGTGCCATTACATCGATGAATGGACCGTGAGTGAGACCTGTAAAACACTGGGAGTCAATGCAGCTCAGGTTTACATGGCCAAACAACGCGTGGGTAAAATCTTTAAGGATGCAGTCGAAACATTCCAGGATCAGACCTGACTCAATCCCACTTCTTTTAGCACACTAGTCTTCCTTAAACTTATTTTACTCCTCTTCTTCCAACCAGTGATGTTTCTTCCACGGCCCCTCGTCAAACTGGGCTCCGTAATAAACGGTGCCGGTTACTGAATCCAAAATAAAAGTGGGCGAACTCGAATGAAAAACATACCTTCCAATTTCTGTATTCTTTTCTTCCACAGTTGCTGCCTTGGCTTCAGAAACAAGGGGGTTAGGGGGTTTTGCATCGGTACAGGCCAATAGGATTACTGCTGCTATCGCGCCAAATAGTAAGCTCTTTTTATCTAGGGATTTCATGATGCAAAAAAGCCTACCGATTGGGATATACGGGTCAATTACCGGACATTAACATGATCCTCCCTGCAAATAGCGACAATGGAAGCCTTGATTGAAACCCCTTTAGCGGTAACCCCGCAAGACCTGCCTGTGGTTGAGGCGTGGTCGAGATTTAAATTTCAAGAATCCGTTTCGGTTGAATAACCCGTTCTTTTTTAGCTCCACCTTACCTGTCCTTCTGTTAAAGCGCGTCCTTAAAGTGGCCACTGTGGCCGTACTTGAACCAGCCCTAGTAATCGCAGGGGAGGTTCTAAAGTATACATAGAAATCACCGCCACCAGAGTTTCTAGTATAATCAAATTGCAACACAAAATCCCGATTTCCGGGAGAACGAGCATATTCAGCAATAACACCCCCAATTGGACCACTGCTAGGAACTGGAGAAGTACCTGCTGGTCCTAATTGCAACACCCCCCCCTGAAATCTTGACATCAATCGCATTAGCAGTCGCATTCCAATCAGCTTGAGTCACAGCAGGCGTTTGAGCTGTAGCGTAATGCTTTGTTCCCACTGGCTGAATCTCACGATATAATCTCCAAGAATTAGGGGTATTAAAATTATCCACGACACCGTTCAATTGAAAATTATCTATTGTGGCGTTATGACCACCCTCAGAAGCAAAGAACCCAACTCCATTGATCTTACTGACTTCCGTTGAGCTATTAGTATCAGAGCTGTAAAGCAGCTGACCGTTTATGGTAGCAAGAAGTGTTTTGCCCACTCTCTCTATTCTAACAGTTTGCGTCTGATTGTTCGTAAAACTTTTATTGGCTCCAGTACCCACCTTCTTATCACTCACATACCAACCCTCCCAAACAGGTCCTTGCTGCGCCCGCAAATAAATTGTTTGAGTTTTTGTCATACCTGTTTCCTGTATGACTTGAGCAAACTTGTTGTGCGCAGCAGGGCTCTTGCGCCAATCCCAAATCACTTTACCATTGTAGTTGGTTTGCGCTTGAACAAGCCCACTTCCAATAAACAAAATGGCTAAAATAATTCTCATAAACCGGACAACCGAATAGCACCAAAAGAATCTATGTGAATCAGCGTATTCTTTACATCTTATTTCGGCAATTTATTACATCTGTTTACCTGAAAAGTAACTTTATTATCCCATTTTATTCTGGTGACAAGAAATCAGAGTGCCGGAATTCACCCATGTGTATGCTGCCAATAACCTTTGAAAATGCTGGGGAGAGGAAACAATAACTCCAACTTTGAATCGGGGTCGATCGTGGTAGTTTTTTCTTCGTTGAGCGGCTCCTAGGAGCAGCTCAGGTCAGCCAACAGACTAATCGGTAGAAAGCGGCCCTTCGGGGAAACGGTATCCCCGAGAACCTAAAGAGACAGGCCCACAGGCCAGTCGGGAAGGAGTCAACTGACCGATTGCCTGACCAAAGGCATTGACCTTCTGAGTGAACGGAACGCAAGGACCGGAATCAAAAAAGGAATGGTAGCCGCCCTGGCTGTTAGACTTCGGTTTATCTGATTTAGGGCGGTTTTTTGTGTCTCCGGTCGGAGGGGCGCAGCCCTCAACCCTCTGTCGAAAATTGGGATAAAAAGGTTGGCACGCCCTTAGGGACTCGAACCCCAAACCTCCTGATCCGTAATCAGGCGCTCTATCCAATTGAGCTAAGGGCGCAGCCGGAAGCACGAATCATTAACGCCTCTTTATTTACCGAGCAAGTCAATTCGCGCTATTCACACCCCAGTCGTATTCAGTATAGCTGATTGTAAAACCGCCCCCTTTAATCGCGCTCTTTTCGTCTTCAGGAAAATGGTCTGCCACATATTCCAATATCTCCATATCACTCTTGCCGAAGTCTTTCTTATACCACTTGAAAATGGGTGACAAATAAACTGTCCTCTTTTTCAAATCCACCCGGTTCTTCTCTTGATCTCCTAAGAAACTCTTTGCCTGCTGGTTAAATTGTTCTTCAAGACTTTTTGGAGTGTAAGGTTCCTTGCGTAAGGCCGGACACCCTTTTGAACCGCATACCAATGCAAAGTGTACAGAGGGAGACCGAAACTCTTTACGGATCATTTCGTGCTCCAGATGGCCTAATGAAATTTTCTGCCCAAAAAGATCCACCACCTTCAAATCCCATACTGAACGGATTCCTCCAATATCCTTGATTGAGGAAACCCGATAGTTCTCTGACACCAACTTCAGAGTTGCCGCGTTATAAACATTAAGTAGAAACGCCATACGTTCAGCCTTGCTCCACGCATCATACTGACTGCGGGGCACACTACCGGTAAGCCTTAGGTAGTCATTTAACTTATCAGGGTTCTTTTGGAGCCACTGATAATCCACCCCACCCAAGCCATCACTTACGTGAGATAATATTTCAGCCAGTTTCGTGTGAGCATGACTGAAGTTGACCGTTTTATCGGCCGGTATAGACGACCCCTTCTCCGCCTCATGTTCACAACCCAATACCAATAATAAAGCAATCACACCAATGAACACCTGGCCTTTCACGCTGAAGCCAGTTTACTTCAGGAACTTGCGTTGCTTAAACCAGTACATCAAGTCCTTTGTCCATGGATGCAAATTACTGTGGTCACGACCGCCCAAGCCAATTCCGTGACGTCCGTTTTCATATATGTGCAAATCCACTCTCACTCCCTGTTTCCTTAAGGCAGAGGCAAAAAGGAGGCTATTTTCAACGGGCACCGCCCGGTCTTCCCACGTGTGCCATACAAAACAAGGTGGTGAATTCTTTTTTACCTGTAACTCATTGGAGAGCAACTTGACCAA
The DNA here is from genome assembly GCA_964533265.1 of uncultured Pedosphaera sp. Taxonomy (GTDB): domain Bacteria; phylum Verrucomicrobiota; class Verrucomicrobiia; order Limisphaerales; family UBA1100; genus UBA1100. Next base: position 3,397 of record CAZHJW010000110.1, on the reverse strand, counting down.
TTCTGGCGAAGGGTTGTCTCCCAAAAGATTTCTCTTGGAGCCCTGATGAGTAAACTGGCCCAGAGTAATCACTGGATAACAAAGAACGGCCAAATCCGGGCGAGAGCTGGCCTGATCAACGCGATCCCCTTTAGCGTTACCCGTATCAAAGTGCGCTACTATGGTTGAAGTAAGGTGACCCCCAGCTGAGGAACCCATCACTCCAATCCTTGTGGAATCTATTTTCCACGCGACTGCATTTGCACGCACTATTCGTATCGCCCGAGAAACGTCGCCCAACATAACCGGATGCCGATAACCGGCTGAACCCAAGCGGTATTTGAGCACAAAACAATCAATGCCCTTGGTCACCAGCCAATCAGCATACCCCTTGCCTTCATGACCAGCCAAACCCCCATAACCGCCTCCTGGACAGATGACCATGGCAGCACCAGTTGGTTTTTCCGACCAATAAGGCTTTAGGGTCGGTATATCCTTGGGGTCATCACCCTTTTGTCCCGGTGCTTTACCTTCCCAAAGCGGGAATTCAGTTTGCGGGCGACCTGCAGCATGGACCATCAATGCCGTAAGAAGAAAAGTGGAAAGGATAATTCGCATGAGACGATTCTAGCACGGGAAAACCCGCGTGCCTAGGCCCAGGCGCTATTGAGAAACCGAATAAAATTACCGTGCATCACACCAACAACCTCAGGTTCTTCATAGCCGCGTTGGGCCAACATGGAAGGCAACCTTTGTAAATCGGCGATGGTATCAATATCTCCCGGACTTTGCTCACGACCGTAACCTCCATCCAAATCTGTACCGATACCAATATGGTCCGCATTTCCTGCCAGTTGACAGATATGATCCATATGATTAATCACATGTTCGAGTTTCACACCCGACTCTTCGGGCGTGGTTTCACCTCGCTCCCAATCAGGAATCAGCATCCATGCATCCAATACACCTCCAATGACTGCTCCGCGTTCAATCAGGTACTTGATCTGTTCATCAGAAAACTGGCGATCATTGGGAACCAAAGCGCGGCAATTATTGTGGGAAGCCCAAACCGGGCCCTTAAAAACATCCATTGCCTCCCAAAAACTATCATCACAAAGATGAGTTGCATCGAGAATCATTCCCAAATGATCCATCTCCTTTAAGAGATCAGCTCCTCGAGGCCCCAACCCACCCGTGTGCGCCGTTCCCTGAGCATAGGTCCCCGGACCATAATGAGATAATCCTACAGCCCGCAAACCCTCCTTATAGGAACGTTCCAATCGTTCAGGAGTAATAATGGAATCAGCTCCTTCCAAACTGAGAATATAGCCGATGGAAGAGTCATCAGGTGGAGAGCTAGCCCAAAGTGCTGCGTGCTGGTTTAGAGATTTGGCATCGTTAATTTGCACCAACTGCCCGTCCTCTTCCATAGTCCGGTACCACGCTAATTGACCCTGAGTTTGCGCCCATGCCTGTTCGGGCGAATACCATCCCTGTAGGTTATTGGACTGCTTCACATACCGGGCTATCTGAGTCGCCACACAAATACCCACTCCCCCCCGTCGCATATCCGGAAAAGCAACCGTCCCTCGCGCCCGATCTATCTTGTCAGTTTGACCCCGCTCACGCTCACGGATTGCCTGCACGTCCTGCCTTAGATCACGATTCCATTCCATGGCATTCATGGAGAGATCCAAGTGCGCATCAAAAATCCACATTGCTACACTCCCAGACTACGTCGGCGAGCTGCAATCTCCCAGAGACCAATCGCTTTCCCATCCTGCACAACCCACGCATGATCATGAAGAGCTACAGTAGGGCAAATATGAACAGGAACTCCGTAGCAGCCATCTCCAACTTTTAGATCATCGGCATGATCACATTGCATCATTAGATGCTCTTCGCTATGCACCACTGATTGGGCCGATTCCAAACCAAACATACGTACCCTTGGCTCTGGCTTATCTGCACTCACAGCCTTGTGTCCCAGATCAAAACATACTCGCTGGCTTCCCGGCCGACTAATTACCCTACTAAACAACACAGCTGCGTACTCAAAATCCATATCAGACAAACCATCCATATAACCAAAATCCCAAAGCGCCGTTGTCCCGGGGCTACATGTCCGGTCAGAATATTTAGCGTGAATCGGAAAAGTAGGCGTACCCCCAGCAATCAGTTCAGGCACCATCAAGCCTGCAGATACCAAGGTCTCTTTAAGAGCCAACACGGGAGCAAAATCCCCTTCACACAGTTCCGTTCGCTTTTTTAAGTCAGGCTCATGATTATGCCCATCATAGGCATGAAGCCCACCTGCCTCCAACCCTGGCGCATGTGCAATAGCCTTGTAAAGTTCCCCAGCCTCCTCTCCAGGGCAAACTCCTGTCCGATGATGACCACAATCTAAATCCACATAAACTGCAAGCTTACGGGGCGCGTCGGCAAAAATTTTACCCAAGGTGGTCATGGTGTCCAGATTATCAACTATCGCACCCCAACGAACTTTCGGATACCTGTCCATCAAGAATCGTAATCGAACCCCATTAGGGCCCACTGGTTGGTGAGCCAATAAAATATCCTTACCACCGGATCCCGCCACCATTTCCGCCTCTGCAATCGTAGCACATTTAAAACGTGAAATCCCCATGCTCATTTGCATGCCAATGAGTTCGGGCAACTTATGGGTTTTTACATGAGGACGAAGCCGGCTCGCATCTCCGGCAATATCTATCATCCGCTGGAGATTTCTAATGATGCGCTCGGGGTAAACCAACAATGCCGGAGAAGGAATCTCTCCTTCATTCTCCACGCGATACCAGTCAATATTCGCCATAATCAGTCGGTCAGAATCTCGAATACCGCTTCAATTTCTACAGTCATATTTCCCGGCAAGGACCCCATACCAACAGCACTACGAGCCCCTACACCATTTTCCGGCCCAAACACTTCCCTCATAAGTTCGCTGTAACCATTGATAACCTGCGGATGCTCAGCAAAGTCTGGCTCAGCATTCACCATTCCAAATGATTTCACCAAACGATTAACCTTATCCAAGCTCCCAAGCTTCGCCTTCAGCGAGGCCAGTATCGCCAATCCAGTCTGACGAGCTGCCTCTTTCGCTCTGTTGGTATTCAGATCGGCCCCAACCCGGCCGATTATGTAAGTCTGATCCTCGAGTAGAGGGCCATGCCCGGAAACATAAGCCAAACCATCATGAACCGAAACAGGCTGGTAAATCCCCCCAGGCTTGGGAGCAGGGGGAAGCTGCAACCCTAAATCTACTATTTTTTGCTCTGCACTCATCAATTAAAATTGGTACCGGCGGCCGGAGTTGAACCGGCACGGCTTTTAAAGGCCGGGGGATTTTAAGTCCCCTGTGTCTACCAATTCCACCACACCGGCTTTGCTTAAATTTTGG
>CAZHJW010000109.1:0-7287 GCA_964533265.1 uncultured Pedosphaera sp. | reverse complement strand
TACTCGCTGGGAAAAGCGCCGTAGCCGACGTATCATACCAGTTCAGAATGACATTAACCCGTAGAAGCGCTGTGCGTCGCAATAACATGGAGAAGTTCTTTGAACTCTTCTGGAAACATCCCAAGAAGCAACCCCCTAACGCCCCTCCTTCTCCCACCATTGACGCCAGCCTTGGCGTGGGTATGGTCGATGGCATGAAACACATCCTCTTGATATTAGCGTTGGTCGCTTTTTTTGTGGAAGTTGTTGTGAGCGCACAGGTCACGTCAAAACAGACCCTCTGTCCCATGATGGTTGATACTGAAGTCGACGAGGAAGAGTTTATCATCTACAAGGGTGTGAAGGTGTTCATGTGTTGCGGCACCGCAAAAAAAATGTGGAAACAAAATCCGGACTATTTCGCGGTGGTGGGAGCCGAGCAGGCTCCGCAACTAAATGAAGTAGCATCGAAGAAGATCAAGCCGATGAAGCAGCTCTTCTGTCCGGTATTCACCGCTTTCCGCGTGCATCCCAAGAGTCCTTTCATTGATTACAAGGATAAGAAGATTTATCTCTGCAAGACACTTGCAATATCTCGTTTCAAATCAAACTCGACGAAATACGAGAAGAATCTTCAATAGCACCCATCATTCCTCCCTGAACATGAAACAGATTCTCTTGATATGTGCGCTCGTGATGGGGCAGTCCGTGTTGGCGGCGGGTAAGAAACTCATTGCCGACCCCAAACTTGAATAGGCTTTTTGCGCGTTACTATATTTATTTCAGCAACTCTCTCACAACGTTTCCGTGCACGTCAGTCAGGCGAAAATCGCGACCAGCATGCCGATAAGTAAGACGCTCATGATCAAGACCGAGGAGATGCAGCATCGTAGCGTGGAGATCGTGGACATGAACCGGCTTGTCAACAGAACGGAAGCCAAACTCATCAGTGGCGCCATGTGCGTAACCACCGCGAGTACCACCGCCGGCAAGCCAGCAGGTAAAGCCGTAATGGTTGTGGTCGCGGCCATTTAGCTGTGGATACTCTGCCACAGGCGTACGGCCAAATTCACCGCCCCACAATACCAACGTGCTTTCCAAGAGCCCCCGCTGGCGTAAATCTGTGAGGAAGGCGGCTAGTGGCTGATCCCACTCACCAGCAAGCTTGCGATGGTTTTTTTTAAGACCATCGTGATTGTCCCAAGGCTGACCGTTGCCACTCCACACCTGAATGAAGCGCACACCGCGCTCCAATAGTCGCCGCGTCATCAAAAGCTGTCGGCCATGAGTGCCGCTGCCATAAGCTTCGCGAACATTCTTTGGCTCGCGGTTTATATCAAACGCATCGGTTGCCTCCGACTGCATACCGAAGGCCAATTCGAAAGCCTGAATGCGAGCCTCAAGCTGAGGATCAGCACCTCGCTCTTCTAAATGTTTCGCATTAAGGGCTTGGACAAGGTTCAGCTGTTTACGCTGCTCGACATTGGGCAAGCGGCTGTTACGAATATTTGCAATGAGCTTGGTGATATCAGTGTGCTTGGTATCAAGATGGGTGCCTTGATAGGCTCCCGGCAAAAAAGCACTACGCCAATTGCGTGTGGCCACAATGGGATAGCCACCAGGACACATGACAACAAATCCTGGAAGGTTTTCATTCTCAGTGCCGAGTCCGTAATTCACCCACGATCCAAAGCTTGGGCGTGGCAACTGCCCATCGCCACAGTTCATCAACATCAGCGAAGGCTCATGGTTCGGCACCTCAGCTTTCATCGACCGAATCACACATAAGTCATCTGCTGCGGCCATCGCGGTCTTTGCAAAAATCTCACTCACCGGCAGACCAGATTGCCCATACCTCTTGAACGCATACGGCGAGCCCATTGCATGCCCAGTACGTCTTTCAGTACGAAAATTTTTCTGAGGCAATGGCTGTCCATGCAGTTTAGTTAGTATTGGTTTCGGATCAAAGGTATCCACCTGCGATGGCCCACCGTTCATAAACAAGTGCACCACCCGCTTTGCTTTCGGAGCAAAGTGTGGCGATTTGGGCACATGTGGCCGCCGCGCGCCATTCGCCAACCCTCCCAACGCCATCATGCCAAAGCCCGTGCCCGTACGAGTCAAAAACTCTCGCCTCGAAAACACGCACTGGTCCATTGCATTAATCGATAAAGGAGAATTCATTGGTTAAGAGAAGTGCATGCACAAAGTTTTGCCACGTTGCTGCATTAGTATTTTCACCTAGATACTTTTTAGCCAACACTACTTCGCTCTCAACGGGGTGCCGTGCAAATAAAATTTTATAAAGACGCTTCACCTTAGTCATCTTCTCAGTTGGCAAGTCCCCCCGGAGGGAGATGCGGCGGGCATAGTCAATGATGGCACTATTATTCATCAGGTAGAGAGCCTGCGGTGCAACGGTAGTATTTTCGCGGCGCGAACAGGTGATATTGGGGTCAGGAAAATCAAAGGAGCGCAGAACGGGAGTAAGATCCATGCGATTGATACGCCCATAAATGCTACGGCGACCATTGAATCCACCAAGAACATCAACCGGTGGCCCACCCATCTTGGCATTCATCTGCCCAGTGGCAGCAACAAGCGCATCGCGCATGGACTCGAAACCAAGGCGAAAGCGATTGAATTTCCACAAGAGCCGGTTGGTGGGATCGGTCAAACGAGCCTTTTCATTAGAGTGCGTACTATCCATTTGCCAAGTGGCCGAATTCATAATGCGGCGATGGAGATGCTTGAGTGACCAATTATGCTTGATGAAGTCCGTGGCAAGCCAGTCGAGCAACCCGGAATGACTGGGCGGATTGCTGCGCAGACCAAAATCACTTGGGGTGGTAACGAGACCTTGGCCAAAATGCCACGCCCAAACGCGATTGACGATAACTCTTGCGGTAAGTGGGTTTTCAGGGGTGGCTATAGCCTTGGCCAATTCAAGCCGACCGCTTCCATTTTGAAAAGGCTTTCGGTTTTCGCCGGACAAAATCTCAAGGAATTGACGTGGGACATGATTGCCACGTTGGTGAGGATTACCGCGATTGAAAATAACAGGCTCATACGGAGGGTCGATATCCGTGAGCACCATTGCTCGCGGTGGAGCACCCTTACCGGTCATGCTCCATTGCTCGACAGCCTTGATGAGCTTTTTATAAACGGCCTGATCCGGCCGATCCGGAATCAACGCGAGAAAACCCCAGCCCATGCGGCGAGGAATCATAGGAGGTGAGGCATCCCCATACAGAACAAGTCGCAACGCCTCGGCATCGGCATCGGCGAGACACGCGCTTTCAGTTTTCTGTTTCTGCCATTCGGCATCCACGGCCTTAAATAACTCTCCATAGCCGCGAAATATTTCCTGCATCGACTTTGGCGGAGTATCTACAAATTGTTTGTATACCCGACTGTTGATGGGCACGGATATCGCCTGTTCCCCAAATAATTCTCCATGTACTACCGGAGCCTTTGCGGCAAACTCGCCATCTGTCAGCGCGGCAAAACGGTGCCACACGGTCCAAACAGGGTCGTTTTCACGCCGGGCATCTTTCAAAAAATTTTCCCAGCGATGAATGACATAGGGATTGATGGCGCCCTTGTCGGTGAGCAGCATAAAATTTTCTGTGCTCGGCTGGTTACGCTTGGCGTGAACAGCAGCGAGGTATTCAGCCGTTCGTGTGCGGGCTGTAGTGATAATGCCCTCTCGCGTCTTGGCCACGAAATCTTCTAATGCTTTAAGGCGCTTATGCATCTCAATCTCGAAAGCCCGGCGCTCTTCGCTAAGCTCTTCCTCGCGATGGAAAGTTGGCTGTAGAGTTGGCTCGGCTGCACTACGGAATACTCCATAAAGTGAGTAGTAATCGGCGGTGGGTATGGGATCATACTTATGGTCATGGCAACGTGCGCAGGAAACAGTCAATCCCATTAGTCCTCGAGTGGTAACATCAATACGGTCATCGAGGATGTCATGTATGTTACCGGAGAATCTTGCCCCTAGTGTGAGAAAGCCAAGCGCAGTTAGCGGAGTTTGATCATGGTCCAATTCAAGCTGGTCTGCAGCAAGCTGCTCGATGATGAACTGGTCGAATGGCTTGTCATCATTCAATGAGTCGATGACATAATCACGATATGTCCAAGCCCAAGGAAATGACTTCTCTTCAAAAAAAACATATCCCTTATTGTCGGCATAGCGGGCGACATCGAGCCAATGGCGTGTCCACTGCTCGCCGTAGTGAGGGGATTCCAGTAAACGATCTATTAGTGGTTTCAGTATTTGAATATCATCTTTGCCTTTTGGTGGTAACCCCGTAAGTGCGAAATGGGCGCGGCGGTTTAGCACATGAATTGGAGCCCGTGGCGAAGGCTGGAGATGGGCTTCCTCAAGCTTAGCGAGAATGAATCGATCAATGGGATTTTTCACCCATACCTCATTTTCTATATGCGGAGGCGAGACATCAATAATTGGTTTAAAAGCCCAATGGAGATTATCACTCTGTGGCGCGGCACAACCAACCAGCATAAGCACGGTGACGAAAATGGTTTTAACCCAACCGTTCATGACGACTCATCAAGCTTGGACGCGGCGCGGCGAGTTTGCACTGAAAAAAGTTGCCACACACGACCAACCGCGCAAAATATTCAACTCATGGCCGACTCTGTAAAAACTGCACCGCAGCTGGATGCGACGAAGACGCATGTGGCCAAGGAAATCAAGATCGGTAGTCCCCTGATTTCATGCCGATATGAGCCGAAGGGGCGGTTTGTTTTTGCAGGAGCTCAGGATTACCAAATTTGGCGCTGGGAACCGGCCACGGACAAAAAAATCCAACTTAAAGGAGCTGACGCCTGGGTGCGTGCCATTGCCTTTTCACCCGATGGCAAAACCATGCTTACTGGCGGCTACGATGGCCGGCTGCTTTGGTGGCCCCTAGAGGGCGAAAAACCCGAACGCACCGTTGAAGCCCATACCGGCTGGATTATGAGTGTGGCCATCAGCCCCGATGGGAAACAAATCGCCACAACGGGCAATGACAAACTGGTGAAGATCTGGAATTTCACTGATGGCAAACTTCTTCGCACACTCAAGGGTCATGAGTCGGTGATCTATAATGCTGTTTTCCACCCGCAAGGCCAACATCTGGCCACTTCCGACCTTAAAAGCAATATCCTGGTGTGGGATATCGGCCCCGGCAAACTTTCGCGCAAGCTTCTTGCCGAGAAAATGCATAGCTACGATAAAACCTTTAAGGCCGATATCGGCGGTGCGCGTGCCATGCAATTTAATAGCCAAGGCACTCAACTGGCCTTTGGAGGAGTCACCAATGTCACCAATGCCTTTGCCGGCGTGGGAAACCCCGCAGTCGTCATTATCGACTGGAAGAGCGGGGAAAACCTGATGCAACACCTGGCCAAGGCCACCTTCCGGGGCGTGACTTGGGGAGTTGGTCTACACCCATCAGGCATGGTGCTGGGTGGAGCGGGTGGCACATCGGGTGGGCAAATTTATTTCTGGAAAGAAGGTGAGAAAAATGAGTTTCACAAATTCAAACTCAAGGATACCTGCCGTGACCTGCACCTAGCTCCCGACCATCTGCATTTTGTGACCGCCCATTATGATGGCCACCTGCGGATCTGCCGAATGACAGCCAAGGCCTAGCTAGAGATCCTGCAAGTTATCATCTGAATCAAAACCCCAATCAAAGGGTTCGGACTCAACGGTGAGGCTGTCATTGCCCTTGGCAATCTCTGCAAGCGACTCGGAAATCTCAAGCCGAGCAAGCTCTAAAGTATTGGAAATACGCACCACTCTGGCCTGAGCCGGATCATCAAGGGCCAACGTATCCAGCATGGCTGAAATGGCACTGCGGTCACTAGGGAACTGCGCCGGCAACTTGGCACTATGAAGGGTAAGCGCGGTGCGTACATTGATGAGCATGGATTCATAATCTGTCGCCTCAACCAAACGCCGGGTTGTCGCGTCAGCCAAGCCAATACCGATGGCATTGCCATGGGTTTCAGGAGTCAGGTCACGAACAAAAATACGCCTCACAAAAGGAGAACATCCAAGTTCGTTATTCAGCAGGGTACTGTAATGATGGGCATGCCTCCCAATGACATTGGGATCCATGCCTACTCCACTGATGTTTTTTCCAATTCGGTCTATAACGAGTAAATCCACCTCTTCAAAAGGCAAAACAGGCATGAGTGAGGATGCCTGAGCCAGAAATTCACTTTCTTTCGCCTCGATCTGCTCGGGCAACACCGCTTCCAAGCGGACTGTTTCGTGATATTGATTTTCCACCAAACCGATCCCAAAAAGAACCGGAACGTGATCAAGCAACACACGACCCAGCATTCGCAGGGTTTTTTCATAACCGTGATGCACAGCCGTTCGATGGAAATTGGCAGCGCCATCGTGTTTACCCATACCCACCACCATCATCTTGATAAGCCCACTACCAATCGTGTGACTAAAATAATCGGTGTGTGGCTTCACACGGTTAAGTACCACGATGCCATCAGCCGAGAGTGCTACACTGCTGGTATAGGCGGAGACTCCATCAGGAGTGCAGCCGACTTCGCGAGTCTCCATATCGGCCTCAATGGGTACTCCCATGGTTTCCTCAGTAATGCCATAATCGGCAAGAATCCGTTTCTGCCCTTCTGGCGTAGCTCCTCCATGACTACCCATGGCCGGAACAATAAAGGGCTCCACCCCGGCCGCCTTCAGCTCACCAAGTACTGCAAGCACGATCTCTTTGATATTGGCAATACCGCGACTACCCACGGTGAGAGCCACCCGCATACCGGGTGTAAGACGATCCTGAACCAATGAGATTTGTTCGGCCACAGCTGCAGGGATCTCCAAGGGGTCTGATTGGGTAAACTCCTGCCTCACGGTATGCATCCGCGGCAAGGCACTGGCATTGAGTAAGGGCATCGGGTTCCATCCAAGGCCAAGTCCGCCCGCTCAGCCAGCTTTTTCTTGCCGAGCAGGCACACTCAGCCGAAGCTCTGAGGCGAACCCTCTATTAAACATGAAGGAACAAGACTCCCTTTGCCCAAAATCTATGGATCGCCGTGGTTTTCTGACCACTGCGGCTACTGCCCTCACTGCCTCCACCGTAATCGCGGCACGCGATTGGACCGGTAAAAAACCCACGCGCTATCCTGAACCCGATGTACTGGTGCTGGACCCGGCTTTTGCAAAATATAAACTGGGCAATACTCCCATTCGCCGGCTCTACACCAACCCGGACATGCTCTGGGCCGAAGGTCCCGCGTGGAATGGCGTGGGTAAAT
>CAZHJW010000108.1:0-7344 GCA_964533265.1 uncultured Pedosphaera sp. | reverse complement strand
AATAGCACCGACCTTTTACCCTAAACTGCCAATCCTCCCCAATCGTCTTCGACCTTCTGTGTCGCCTCAGTATGTTTTACCTATATTAAAAGGCATCTGACCCTTGTTTAGCGGGATCGGTAATTGCGCGGGTAAAACCCATGTTTTGTAAGTCTGCATGTGGTGTCGTGGTCCTGTTTGAAGATAATATTTTTTACTGCAGTTACTTTTACTGTGTGTGATGGTATATAGAATATCCTCCTAGTAAACAGGTGGAGGAAGAAGACCCGCCTCAAAAGTGATGACCCAGAACTGCAACTATACTTTTGAGGCAAAGGGACCGCGAGAGGATATCGCGGACCTGGAAGCATACGTCTCAGTTGAGGAGAATGTTCTTTGGGTTTGGACTATAGAGGATGGCCCACGTCCTGCCCGGCCTGGAAATGACATAGTGGCGATCAGCGTGGGCATCTATGATGTGTCCGAGCACGACAGGAGCGTCAGTGGGGTGGATGGCATACTCATGGATGTGGCCAGCAAGTTTCCCAAGGTACGGTTCATTAAGCTTAAATACACCGACGAATACGGCGAGGGAATACTGGATGTTAAAGCCAATGGTTTTGTAAAGACCGTCCCGAAAGTAACCGGTACCCGGATGGATACAAGCAACACGAACTATTGCAAGACACTGGAACAATTTACATTGATTAAAGGGGCCTATCGCGCCTGGTGGTATGTTTTTAAAGATGAGCCTTTCGTTAGTTTAATCATCCAGGACAAGAACAGGTGTACCGTTTATTTTAATTGGGTACACGACACGGATTGGGCCAAGGGGTGTCTGCGGATGGAAAGGAATGATAAGGAACGTCGTTCCAAAAAGAAAAAAAAGAAAAAAACAGGGAGTTGGAAGAATATATTTCTTTCGCGTTTTACAGTGGACCACTGGACATGGAATTTCCCGCATCGGTCAGGGGCTTGGCGGGAAGAAAACATTCGGGAGTGGAATGAGGAAATAATTGATTACATCAAAGATTACGTTGATCGAAATTACGAGCCCATGTGCATGGTCTTGGAGAGTTATGATGGCAAAACGGCGACCTATAAGTCGGTGAAGCCGAGCGAAGTCAAAAAAACTGACATTCTTTACCCAAGTACAGGGAGGTGAAGGCGAGCGATGTCAGTCAAAATCTGGCATAAAAGTGACGGGGGTGTGTTAACTGCAGAATCGTTCAAGCAGAATTTGCAACTCAGTTTGCTGCACTTTTTGTAACAGTTCGTATTCACTTGTCCCGTTTTTGGCTCGGCTCACAGCATCAACCATCGCAAAGGGATCCCAATTGCCTTGAGCCAGCCCTGAAAGGGTTGAGTTAGCCAATAGGTTTTGGGTTTGTTCAGTGAGTTGAATATAGGCTGGGTGGTTGCCGACTTTACGGAACCAGTATTTGGCATTGGGGTAATCAGGTTCACGCCGATGCATTATTCCATGGAGGTAGCTGCCGTCCGGACTGTGGATTGACTGCGAGATTGCGTGGGACTCCTCTAAATGATCATGCCACAGCAGAGCCGCACTAAGGATCAATTTCGCTGAGGACTCATTGGCGTCAGCGTTTTGGAGTGCTTCGGTGGTTTTTGCCTCGCATTGTTCTACGCTGAGGGATGTTTCTCGGGTTTCAGGACCCAAAGAAGGCAGCGAGTTAGAATCAAAAATATCTGAAATAATAGTTGGGATACACATTGTCAGCTCGTGACTTCAAGCACCTTCTGGCGGTAGGCTTGCTGCAGTTGAACAGTGAGGGAGCTTTGCTGTATGGGCTCTCCGTCCAATGATTTTACTGCCTGAATTTCTCGTACGCTGTTGGTGAGAAACAATCCTTCGCACAATTTAAGTTGGTCATATCCCAAATCTTCCTGGGTTGTTTCAATCCCAAGTTCAATGGCTAATTCCAGAATATAGCCTCGTGTGATCCCGCTCAGGCAGCCGCTGTTGAGGGGAGGGGTGTTTAGTTTCGTGCCGAAAATGGCGAATATATTGCTAGAGGATGTTTCGGTTGCGAAACCTTTTCCATTTAATAAAAGGGCATCATGGGCTCCGGCACGTTCGGCTTCACGCATCGCGATAATGTTAACCAGTTTATTTGAGGTTTTTAGGGTTGAGAGTGGGTCATGGTCGGTCAGGATTCCTGTTGCAGTGATCAAGTCCAGTTGTGTGTCACTAACGCTGGGGGGAGTGTCATGGAGTGAAATGACTGTTGTAGGGGAGTAATTTCCACTACTTGTATAGCCTCGTTTGCCAACACCTCGACTGACTTGAATCCGTAAAATGCTCTCTTTCGCGCTATTTCGATTTATCAACTCTCTTACATGCTCATTCCATTGATCAAAATCATAAGGGTCTCCGATATAGAGACTGCCTAGGCTGTGGGCTAACCGGCCTAGGTGGCGGTCGAGAAGAAACGGTTTACCGTTGTAAAGTCTAAGGGTTTCAAACACTCCATCACCATAAAGAAAACTTCGGTCGAAGACCGATACTTTGGCATCTTCCTCAGGCATAAATTGTCCGTTAAGAAAAATCTCCATCAGGTGAGCCAGTCCCTTATTATTTTGCCTGCAACATCGGTGAGGCGGAAATCACGGCCTTGAAAACGATACGTGAGTCGCTTGTGGTCGATACCGAATTGGTGGAGCATCGTGGCGTGGAGATCATTGGGGTGCACTGGGTCCTTAGTTATGTTCCAGCCAATCTCATCGGTGGCGCCGTAAACTTGGCCCCCCTTGAGGCCTCCGCCGGCCATGGCCATTGAGAAACAGAAAGGATGATGGTCGCGACCCGTGCCGGCGGTGCGACCATTGCGATTTTCTCCCAGCGGCGTGCGGCCAAATTCCGCGCTCCAAGCGACCATAGTGCTATCGAGCATCCCGCGTTGTTTGAGGTCCTTGATGAGTGCGGCGATGGGTTGATCCACCGCCCCAGCGTTAAATTTCAATTCTGGATCGAGATTGCTGTGGTGATCCCACGAGGCGTAAACAATGTTAATGATCCGCACACCGCGTTCCACGAGTCGCCGCGCAAGCAGGCAGTTGCGTGCAAAATCCTGATAAGTATTTCCGAGCTGTCCGCGTCCACCGCCTTTCGGTTCGGGGCGATCTAGTCCATACGCTTTTTTGGTGGTGGAGGTTTCCTTGGAAAGATCGATCAACTCCGGCGCAGCCATTTGCATTCGGCTGGCCAGTTCGTAGCTCGCAATGCGGCTGGCGATTTCGGGGTCGTGGATTTTCTGAAAACGACTTTGGTTGAGCTGCCGTAACGCGTCGAGGCCGAGCCGTTGCAATTCGGGCGGGAGACCCTTTGGGTTGTCGAGATTCAGCACCGGCTCACCTTGCGTGCGAAATAGCACACCCTCGTATGTGGACGGCAGAAAGCCGCTCTGCCAAAGCGTGGCTCCGCCGCTGGAACCGCGCCCCGCTGTCAAAACCACGTAGCCGGGAAGGTTTTCCGATTCGCTTCCTAGTCCGTACGTCATCCACGAGCCCATCGTCGGCAACCCGAAGCGCGACGCGCCGCATTGCATCAGTAGTTGTCCCGGATGATGATTGAATTCCTCCGAATGCATCGATCGCACCAGTAGTAAATCATCCGCCACCGTGCCTAGATGTGGCAGGTAATCGCTCAATTCCATCCCGCATTGGCCGTGCGGTTTGAAGACCCGCTTGCTGCCGCGCAGCGTGGCGGTCGCCGGCTTGATGAATGCAAACCGCGCCTTGTCCAAGATTTCCTTTGGCAGTTTTTGCCCGTGGCGTTTGGCGAGCACCGGCTTGGGGTCAAACAAGTCGAGATGCGATGGCGCGCCCGCCATAAAAATGTTGATGCACGCTTTCGCCTTCGCATCAAAATGTGGCTTGCGTGGCGCCATTGGATTGGAAAATTTGGCCCCGAGCAGGCCATCCTCCAGCAACAGCGACGATAATGCCACACCGCCAATCCCACAGGCGGAGGTCGCCAGAAAATCCCGGCGAGTGCTTTGCAGATTTACTTGTCGCTTCATTTTATCGGAAAATTATTCGCGAGTGATGAACTCGTCAAGGTTCAGCATTACGCGCACGGTGGCTGCCCAAGCGCTGGCCTCCTCGTTGCCGTTGAAATCCTTAGCTTCGAGTGCGTGGGTGGCGTAATAGGTGCGTGCTTGTTTCAGGAGATTGATCAGTTCGGCGCTTTCATTGCCTGAAGGTTCACGTGCTAGGCAAATTTTGAAACCCAGCGCAATGCGAGCCTCGTCAGTGGACTTTTCTTTAACCAACTTTTTGGCCAACGCTTTAGCGGCTTCGACGAAAACTTCGTTGTTCAACGTGGCTAGCGCGGCGAGGGGGGTGTTGGAGCGTGTGCGCTTGACGCAAGTAACATTGCTGTCAGGGCAGTCAAAAGTGATGAGGTTCGGGTGCGGAGAGGTGCGTTTGAAAAATGTGTAGAGTCCGCGTCGATAGCGGTTTTCGCCCTTGCTGGTTGCCCATTTAAAATTATTCGCATAACTCAGCGCAGCCACGCCGGGGGGCAGGGGAGGGAACACGCTGGGCCCACCGATCTTGCGCACCAGCAATCCGCTCGCGGCAAGGTTGAGGTCGCGGATGATTTCCGCCTCTACACGAAAACGATTTTGACGGTGCAGTAAAAGGTTGCTTGGATCGCGTGTGGCCATTTCCGGCCGGTGCGCCGAGGATTGCCGATATGTGGCGCTGTTGACGATGAGGCGAATTATTGCCTTGCGGCTCCATTTGTGTTTCACCAATTCTGATGCCAGACAATCGAGCAGATCCGGATGCGTCGGCGCATCGCCACGCACGCCGAAGTCGTTCACCGTGCGCACGATGCCTTCCCCAAAGAGGTTGGCCCAAATATGATTGACCGTCACGCGCGGCACCAGCGGGTTGCGCTCATCCGTCAGCCAGCGCGCGAGGTCCAGTCGGTCGCCTTCGGTGCGGTTGGTCGCCTTGGGGAGGACGGAGAGTGTTGTTGGCGTAACTTTTTCGCGTGGTTGCTTAAACTCGCCCCGATGCAACAAGTGTGAAACACGCGGGGAATTGGTGCGCTGGGAAATTACCCGCACACTCATCATCGGCGAAGCGGGTGCAGGCTTTTTTAATTCCACCTGCAAAGTTTTTGCCTCCGAATCCCGCTCTCGGAAATAAGCGAACAACGCTGCTGCCTGTTTAGTGTCGCGCTTTGCCGGCTCAATCGCCAGTGCTTTGACAACTCCCGGGGGAATGCCATCGCCCGCCGATTGTCCTGTGCGGGCAGTGATGCGGAATCGACCGAGCGTGTGTTGAGTCCCGTATTGCTGGTCAAGCACCACTTGAATTTTTGTGGTTCCATCAAACGAAATCAACTTCGCAGTCGAGAGAATCAAATGATGCGGTTTTCCAAATTGTGGGCTTATCGCCCAGCCAGTGCCCTTGTTGCCCTCCGCGATTTTACCATCGATGGTGTTGCCAGCCGTCCATTTGTCCTGCGAAAAATCCGCTCGCGCTCCCGAAAACGTAACGCGATTTTTCTTGGCATCAAACTTCGGGCCGTTCGTGGCGTACAAGCGCACATCATTCAGCACAAAATTTCCGTGTCCTGTACGACCGGGCCCGTTGGCGTTCAATGATTTGTCCGGAAGAGCCTCGATCTTTAGGCCGGTGATGTCTTTCAAGTCCGTGGAAAATTCCAGCGTGTACTTGGCCTTCGCCGGATTATCCCCTGTCACCAAAAACGAGCCGTCCTTTTGCAGCTTGAAATCCACGCCTTTGGGCCCTTTTGCTGAAATGGACTTAAGTGGATGAAATTCTTCTGGGGTAGCTATTTGTGCAGTCAGTTTTATCTGCAACTTTGCTTCCAATTCTGGCAGTTGCGTTTTCAACACCGCATCGCGAGCGGTTATTTTTGACTTGAGTAATTTCAGGGCATCGTCGTGCGTGGCCTTTGCTTTCAGCCACGTTTCGAATTCCGGTTTCGAGCGCGAGACGTTAAAGTTGGTTTCATCGCCATTGTTGAAATACGCGAAAAATTGATAGTACTCCTTCTGCGTGAATTGGTCATACTTATGCGTGTGGCAGCGCGCGCATCCCACTGTGATCCCCAACCAAACAGCACCCAGCGTTTCCACGCGATCCATCACCGCGGCCACGCGCCATTGTTCCTTGTCAGTGCCTCCCTCGGTGTTTGTTAATGTTTGGCGATTAAAGGCGGTGGCAAGTTTTTGTGACTCGGTTGCATTCGGCAGTAAATCGCCAGCGAGCTGTTCGATGGTGAATTGGTCAAATGGTAAATCTGAATTAATCGCCTCAATGACCCAATCGCGATAGCGCCACGCATTTATTCTAGGCCTGTCTTTTTCAAACCCATCGCTGTCCGCGTAACGCGCCTTGTCCAGCCAATGCCGCCCCCAGCGTTCGCCAAAGTGTGGTGATGCCAAAAGCCGGTCGACAAGTTTTCCGTAAGCATCGAGCGATTTGTCATTAATAAAACCACTTACTTCTGCAGGTTTGGGTGGTAGCCCGAGCAAATCATAATTGAGGCGCTTGATGAGCGTGGGACGGTCTGCCTGAGGAGAAGGGTGGAAGGATTCCCTTTCCAGTTTCGCTAACACGAAATAGTCAATTTTATTTCGAGCCGCCTTCGTGGTTTTTATTTTTGGTTGTGGTGTGTTTGTGAGAGGTCGGTAAGCCCAATGATGACTCCATTTTGCCCCTTCTAATATCCATTGGCGTATGAGGGTAATTTGAGATGAGGTCAGTGGTTTGCCGTGATCGCTGGGGGGCATGATTTCATCATTATCCTTGGTAGTGAGGCGACGGATGATTTCGCTTTCATTAGGTCTGCCAGGGATTACTGCGTGTGCTCCCGATTTTAATTTAGCCAGAATGCCTCTTTCAGTAGCCAAAGTTAGGCCGTTTTTTTGCCTATCTGGGCCGTGGCAGGCCGTGCAGTGCTCGGCAAACAAGGGCTGGATTTCACGAGAAAAATCTACTTGAGAGTAGCCGGTTATTGGGGAAAATGCAGCTACACACAAAGAAAGTACTAGTATAACATGGATTTGAGGCAAGTGGATTACCTTTCTGTGGCTAAAATCATAGACTTTTAGGCCAAATTCGGTCAAATTAAAGCTGTGCTTAGGGTGCGGTAAAAAAGTCACTGGCCCTTTCGTGATGGTATAAAACGTGCTATTTTTACTTATGATGAAGGAGTCTAATTTCACTGCAGGACGCGTCTGGGTTCAGATGCTTTCATTGTCTTTCTTAGTGACGGGCATCACAGCGTTGGCGCAACCTGGTGCTGGAGGTATTCCCGGTGGAGGTATTCCCGGTGGAGGTATTCCCGGTGGAGGTATT
>CAZHJW010000107.1:0-7412 GCA_964533265.1 uncultured Pedosphaera sp. | reverse complement strand
GTAGCTCCAGCACCAGTCCCTGGGGCTGGGCCGGGAGATGAGACAACTCCACCAGGTGCGTTACCTTCAATGGCAGCAGGATCTGTTCCGGGGGCTCCTGTGCCTCAGCCGTTGCCTGGTGAAGCTCCGGGGGGTGTCCCAGCACTCGGAGGTATGCCAGCTCCAGTAGGAGTAGACGGAGGTGGAGCACCTGACAAGATTGATATGATTTTGGCGATCGTTGCCTTTTTGGTGACCGTTGGCTGCGTTGTGGTTCTTAAAGTTCTATAGTAAAAATCGCTTTCCCTGGTGAGCTTGCCACTTTAGGCTCTCCGCTTATGGCTTCTGATAATGTAATTGTTGTTACCGCTGATAATTTCGATAGCGAAGTGTTGCAAAGTGATGTACCGGTTCTGGTGGATTTCTGGGCGCCTTGGTGTGGTCCGTGCAAAATGCTCGGGCCAGTGATTGATCAGCTCGCTGATGAATATATAGGAAAGGCAAAAATAGCCAAGATTGACATTGAGGCGGATGACGCTACCAAGAAGCTTGCTATGGAACAGGGTGTTTCCAGTATCCCTGCGCTGATGGTATTCAAGAGTGGAGAAAAAATTGAAGAAACGGTTGGAGCACAAGGTAAATCTGCTTTGGCCGGGATGATTGACAACGCCTTGGTCTAGCCGCTTAGGGGAGCGCTTATGAACCTCCCCGAGATTCAAACTGACGACGTACTTCGTAAACACGAGTTTCCTGTTTGCAGGGACAAGGTGTATCTTGCCCATGCTGGAGTTTCGCCTGTGCCAGCCTGCGTTACTCAGGCAGTAAAAGAAACAGCGGAAAAGGCAGCACTCAACGATCAGGAAGAGGGTTTGTCCGAATTGCTCCGCATCACCCGAAAGCGTGCAGCACAGTTACTAGGAGCCGACACGAGTGAAGTGGCACTCATTGGCCCCACCACGACAGGACTCAGCACAGTAGCTGCTGGACTTGATTGGCAGGAAGGTGATGAAATTCTGGTTTACAGGGATTGTTTCCCCGTTAATGTTTACCCGTGGCAGTCATTAGAGTCACGAGGGGTCAAAGTGCGTTGGTTGCAAACGCCGGCATTGGGACAGATTACCCCTGAGCTAGTCGCTGAAAATCTCACGGATCAGACACGCCTTGTAGCACTTGCCTCGTGCCACTTTGTTTCTGGATGGCGCATTGATCACGATGCTATCGGACGTGTTTTACGTGAACGTGAGGTACTTTTTTGTCTGGATGCAATTCAAACGTTGGGCGCGTTCCCTGCAACAGTAGAGCATGTTGATTTCCTTGCGGCGGATGCTCATAAGTGGTTGCTCGGGCCTTGTGCGGCAGGCATTTTTTATGTGCGTCGTGAATTGCAGGACCGTCTCGTTCCATCGGCCTTTGGGTGGAACAACGTGCGCTGTCCGAATTATATTGCGCAGGAGGAGATGCATCTGCGGTCCGATGCCCGTCGATATGAGGCCGGCAGTTTCAATATCTTGGGCATTACCGGTATGAATGCCGCGCTTGGATTATTATTGGAAGTGGGTATTGAGAGTATTGCAGCTGATCTCAAGGTTAAGCGTGCGTGGTTAGTGCGAGCCCTTCAGGAGAAAGGCTACGAGGTATTTTATCCTGAGGCCATTGAAACTGGTGGTATCACCAGTTTCTGGCTCGAAGGAGGAGATATGCTGGCTTTAGGAGAGAAATTAATGAGAGAAAACGTCGTCGCTTCCGTGCGTGGTGATCGGAGCGGGCGGAATTATCTCCGCTTTTCTCCACATTTCTACAATACCCCCAAAGAGTTGGAAAAAGTGGTGTCGTTACTCTAATTATTCGCAATTGTCCGATGCCGCTTGCGTTAAGTTGGTTCCCTGCGCTTAACTGCCTCGGTTTTTCATGGATTTAGAATTATTAGAGAAGGCGAAGAGATACGGATTTTCGGACAGACAGATTGCCCACCTCATTGGACGAACCGAAGATGAAATACGCAAAGAGCGTAAAGTAGCTGGACTTGTACCTGCTTACCGGTTGGTGGATACCTGCGCAGCGGAGTTTGAGGCGTATACTCCATACTATTATTCCACCTACGATCGAGGCGATGACGAAATTGATGCGTCTGATCGTAAGAAAGTGATGATTCTTGGAGGCGGTCCGAATCGAATTGGTCAAGGGATTGAGTTTGACTATTGCTGTGTGCACGCGGCGTTTGCCTTAAAGAAGGACGGGTTTGAAACGCTGATGGTAAATTCAAATCCTGAAACGGTTTCCACTGATTATGACACCAGTGACAAACTCTTTTTTGAACCACTTACGCTGGAAGATGTGCTACACATTTACGAGCGAGAAAACTGCTGGGGAGTAATTGCCCAGTTTGGGGGTCAGACGCCCTTAAACCTCGCGCTTGGACTGCAAGCCAATGGAGTGAACATTCTCGGTACTAGTCCGCAGAGTATTGAGCGGGCGGAGGACCGAAAAATGTTTGCCGCCATGCTTCGCAAGTTGGATATTCCCCAACCTCCCAATGGCTTGGCGACCAATGAGGAGGAAGCGGTAACCGCGGCGAAAACACTTGGGTATCCGGTGTTGGTGCGACCTTCATTTGTGCTTGGTGGGCGTGCGATGCAAATTGTCTATTCGGATTCTGAGTTGCGACATTATATGCAACATGCGGTGGAAGCCTCGCCGAAGCGGCCTGTTTTGGTGGACAAATTTCTTGAGGATGCCACTGAGGTTGATGTCGATTGTATCGCTGACGCGAAGGATGACACCATTGTGGTTGGAGGGGTGCTTGAACATGTCGAATTTGCCGGTGTGCATTCGGGCGATGCGGCCATGGTCTTGCCACCTCATACTCTTTCGCAGGCGGTTATCAATACCATGCGCGAATACACCCACGCGATGGCACGGGAGTTGGAGGTTACCGGTCTGATGAACGTGCAGTACGCGGTGAAGGATGATCTTGTGTACGTACTGGAAGTTAATCCACGAGCCTCACGCACGATACCCTTTGTCAGTAAGGCTATAGGTAAACCGCTCGCGAAGCTCGCAGCACAGGTTATGGCCGGGGCCAAGCTTAGCGAACTAGGGTTTACGGGGGAAATATGGCCAAAATACTGGGCGGTGAAGGAATCTGTGTTTCCGTTCAACAAATTCATTGGTCAGGACATCATTCTCAGCCCTGAGATGAGATCTACCGGGGAGGTCATGGGACTCGACCCGGACCTTGGTGTGGCTTATGCCAAGAGTCAAATGGCCGCCAGCTCGCCTTTGCCACTGGAAGGCAAGGTGTTTATCAGTGTCAGTGATATGCACAAGAATGAGGTGCCGACGTTGGCGAAAGATTTCGTGGGCCTTGGATTTGAGCTTGTTGCAACTGCCGGGACCGCGAAAGTTATTGAGGAAGCAGGATTGCAGGTGGAACGTATTAACAAGCTCGCCGAAGGCCGGCCGAATCCTCTGGATCTTCTGAAGAATAATGAATTGCAACTAGTCGTGAATACCCCATCGGGGGAGGTGCCTCGTAGCGATGAGGTGCAGATTCGCACCAGTGCGGTTTATACGGGCACACCGATTATGACCACCATTAGCAGTGCAAAGGCCGCTGTGAATGGCATACGGGCCATTAAGAAGTCCGGATATGCAGTCCAGACGTTGCAGGAGTATCACTGATTCGCAGAGTAAGTCTCAAGGCTTGTTCAAATCCTTTCGCCTTGGTTAGGGTTTCCTCGTATTCCATTTCCGGAATAGAATCAGCCACAATGCCCGCTCCGACTTGAAACCATATACGCCCTTTACTCACGATGGCTGTGCGGATGGCGATATTGAACTGACTTTCCCGATTGAAGCCCAGATATCCTAGGCTTCCTGTGTAGGGACCGCGGGTAACCGGTTCCAGTTCATCAATGATTTCCATGGCACGAAATTTTGGGGCTCCAGTGATGCTGCCTCCGGGAAAACATTTGCGCAGAGCGGATAAATGCGAAAGTTCCGGGCGGAGTCGGCCCTCAATCGTGGAGACAAGATGTTGGACCTGCGGATATTTTTCCAGCCGCATTAGATCAGGAACATCAATACTTCCAAATTCGCACACGCGGCCAAGGTCATTGCGCAAGAGATCTGTGATCATTACTAATTCCGCACGCTCCTTTTCACTGGATTGCAGTTCGAATGCGAGTTGTGCATCAAGTCGTGGACTAGGGTTGCGTGCACGAGTTCCCTTGATGGGGCGTGTTTGAATGTGTTGTCCACTCAGGCGAAGGAACCGTTCCGGGCTGGAAGAGGCGATCTGAAAATCACCCGCATCTTGAAACGCGGCAAACGGTGATGGGCTTACTTTCCGTAAAGCTTTATAAAAATCCCAACCTTCACCATGCCAAGCTCCACTGAGGCGTTGGGAGAGGTTTACCTGATAAATATCACCCGCATGGATATAATCGAGAGCCCTTTGGGTGGTGAAAAGAAACTCTTCTCGCGTGAAATTAGAAGAAGGTCCTATTTGTTTCTGTGTTTCTTCATTTAGCTGAATAGAGGAGGGAAGTGAAGCAAGTTGGTCATGCCACCAATCAGCTTGTTGGCGGGCACGGAATTCTTTGCGTGAGCCATCATAGGTTAGTCCAGTGGAGACGATCCAGGTTTTACCAAGGTGATGGTCGAAGATCGCAAGGCTATCGTAGAAGCCTACGCAACAGTCTGGAAGCTCTAGATCATTCACCGTCTTCGCCGGCAGACGCGGCTCAACAAAATTCTTCAAGTCATACCCCCAATAGCCGAAACAGCCCCCCAGGGGGAAGGGGAGGTCAATCTCGTCAATCAGTTCGTACCGGGCGAGTAGTTGATCTAGAATGTGCCATGGGTTGCCATAATGTATGGCGGTGCGTCCGGCGGCGCGGGTTTCGCAACGGCTACCCCAAGTGCGCAGGGTGAGGAAAGGTTGGGCGACTACAAACGAATAGCGGGCCTGATTGGTCAGTTCGCCTCCGCTGCCTAAGAGCATTAAACCGGGCAACCCGCGCAATTGTTCGGCCAAGGTTTCAGCCGTGTGGGTCGTGCGTGCGTGCTCTATGATTGGTCGCATTAGGCAAAAGCAGAAGGGGGGGTGGTTTGTTCACCCGATTTTTCATGAAACTCATTGATAATCTGCATGGCCTTGGCTGGGCTATCAGTAATGGTGACTAAATCTGTGTCTTCCGGGCCAATGTATTTGCCACGTTTAAGGGTGCTATTGGCCCATTTCATCAGGCCGCTCCAATAACTGCGTCCGAAACAGATGAGAGGAAAGCGCGGCACTTTACGGGTTTGCACCAAAGTGAGAACCTCGAAGAATTCGTCCATAGTGCCAAAACCTCCGGGCATATAGACGAAGGCGGTACTATATTTGGCGAGGCAAACTTTGCGTGCAAAGAAATAATCGAAGTCGACGGATATGTTGGTGTATGGGTTGCCGCATTGTTCGAAGGGAAGCTTGATATTAAGCCCCACAGACCGTCCTCCACCTTGGGCAGCACCCTTGTTGGCTGCTTCCATAATACCCGGACCGCCTCCGGTGATCACTGCGAAGTTGTTTTCGGCCAACCGACGGGAGAGATCTACAGTAGCTTTGTAATAACGGTCACGGGGTTTTGTGCGTGCGGATCCAAAAACGGTAACTGCTCGACCGATGTGTGACATTTCGTCGAAGCCCTCCACAAATTCGGACATGATACGGAAAACCCGCCATGGATCTTCGTGTACGAACCGAGTGGATTTTTTGAAGGGAACATTTTTTTTCGCCATGAACTCCAAAAGATAGGTGACCTCATCAGTCGGTCAATGCCGTGTTGCTGACAGCGGTCCTCTAGCTATTTCGGCGTACCGGTTCGATGGATTTGGGACGTTCTTTGACAAATAAACGTATTGGACAACCTTCGAATCCAAAGGCACGGCGCATTTGGCGTGAGAGATATAGTTCATATTGATCAGTGCAGACATGAGGTGCATTGACAAAAAGCGTGAAAGCCGGTGGGGAACCTGCAACTTGGACCGTATAGTATAGCTTAAACTGTTTTCCGGTTTTGTTTGGAGGTTGCTTTTGATCGATAATGTCTTTCAGTGTTCTGTTGAGGAGTGGGGTAGGAATGCGTTGGTGCCATTGGTCATCCACATACCGGATGGTCTCCAGCAGGCGATCAAGCTGGAAGTTTTCGGTGGCACTGGTGAAAATGACCGGGGCGTAATCAAGAAAGAACAGCTGTTCCTGCACCCATTGGCCGAATTCTCCGAGGGTTGTGAGGCGCTTTTCGCGGTCATCCCGGTGCCGGTCCTTGCGGCGGCGATGCTCGATCTCCTCTTTTCGGGCCTCCTTGACTGCTTCGGTGGTGAGATCCCATTTGTTGATCACCACAATGCAGGCCCGGTGGTTTTTGGTGATGAGATCAGCAATCTTTTTGTCCTGCTCCACAATTCCGGTTTCTGCGTCAATCACCAGTATGGCAATATCGCAGCGCGCAATGGCTGCGGCGGTGCGGGTAACGCTGAAGTATTCAAGGGTTTCCTTTACCCGACTCTTTTTGCGCATCCCGGCTGTGTCGATAAGTAGACAGTGTTGTTCACGACCGTCTGTCTTGATGGTGAAGGGGACATCTACTGCATCGCGGGTGGTGCCGGGAATGTCGCTTACGATAACTCTTTCACTTTCGGTTAAGGCATTGATGATAGAGGATTTACCCACATTGGGTCGCCCTACAAAAGCGAGTTTAAGTTCGGAGTCCTCCGGAGTTTCTACTGGAAAAGATTCAGCTACCTGTGGGAGATGTTCCAGAGCTTGCAGCATCAGTTCGTCGGTGCCGCGGTCATGCAGTGCACTGACTGGAAACATTTTTTCAAAACCGAGAGAGGCAAATTCCACTGCATTCTCTTCACTCTTTGGGTTGTCGGCCTTATTGATGGCAAGGAGGGTGGGTTTGCCACTTTGGTGCAGATACTGGGCCACCTCTTCATCCAGGGGCACAATTCCTTCCTGCAGGTTGACGACAAATATAATCGTTTCAGCCGCTTCAATGGCTACATTCACCTGATCGACTGTAGCTGTGGCAATGATGTCATCAGATTTCTCGCCGGGAATCAGGCCAATACCCCCTGTATCTACGAGAGTGAAGGGCTGCCCAGCCCATTCCACCTCGGCTGCTATCCGGTCGCGGGTTACTCCGGCCATATCGTGTACGATGGCAATGCGCCGACCCGCAATCCGATTAAACAGGGCGGATTTACCGACATTTGGGCGACCTACAATGGCAACGGTTCCGGGCATGTGAATAAGTTTAGTCGAATTGGTACGGGAATGAAAACGGGCTACACTAAGGGGGCTTTTTTAACGAAAAAGCCTTAAAAGTGGCGACCCCTACGGGACTCGAACCCGTGTTGCCGGCGTGAAAGGCCAGTGTCCT
>CAZHJW010000106.1:5870-7498 GCA_964533265.1 uncultured Pedosphaera sp. | reverse complement strand
ATGGGCGTGGTGTATCTGGCCTTGGACACGGACCTCAATGAGGAGGTCGCCCTAAAGAGCTTCCCGCCGGAAATGGCTGTGGATGAAAGTGCACTCGATGACATGAAGCGCGAGGTGCAAAAAAGCCGCAAGCTAAGTCACCCTAATATCATTCGCATCCATGATTTTGTGAACATGTCAGGCGAGGATCCCTTCCTCACCATGGAATATGTGCAGGGACAGGAGTTGGCCGACATGCGTCGCGACCAGCCCAATGACGTTTTTGCCTGGGAAGATATCAAGCACTACATCATCCAGCTCTGCGACGCCCTCACCACTGCTCACAACGAAAATACCGCACATCGTGATCTCAAGCCGACCCAGATGATGATTGACCAGGAGGGACGCCTGAAGTTGTGCGACTTTGGTATTGCCGCCTCCATGGCTGATTCCTTGAGTTACTCATCCATGAAACACGCGGTGAGCGGTACGCTGCTCTTCATGAGCCCGCAGCAGATGAATGGTGAGGTGCCGCGTGCAGCCGATGATATCTATGCCCTCGGAGCCACTCTTTTTGACCTGATGACCGGTAAGCCCCCGTTTTACACCGGCAACGTCAATGTGCAGGTAATGAACCGTCCGGCTATTTCCATGAAGGAACGGTTGAAGGAATTTGGTATTGAGAATGATGTCCCCGATTATGTGGACCAGCTGGTGCTCTCCTGCCTATCCAAGGAGCCGGAGCATCGGCCGGCTAGTGCGGAGGAGATCAAGAACTGGATTCTCAGTGAGGGTGGTGCGGCCACCCTCAAGACGGTGCGCCTTGCCTTTACTCCACCGGGTTTTTCGAAGGAGCTGGTCTTCGATGTGGATCGCAAAAAATTGCAGATTGCTTGTTCTGTGGTTGGGGTGTTGGTGGTAGGGTTGCTGGGCTGGATGACATTCAAGCCACCGCCGGTTTATGACATTCCTCAGCTTAAGCTAAAGTTACAGGCGCAACAGAAGGTTTTTGAGAGATTGGATGCGACTCCCAGTACAACTTATTACTCGATGCACGGTCCGACTGCCTATGAGTACCGTGATAGCGACCGTGGCATACGCTTAATTAAAGGAAGCACGAATTACGTCGAGATCCTAAACTACCGAGGTAAGGGGTTGGAGACCATTCAAGGCGCCAATTACACGTTAAGCGCCCATTTCATGCCTTTTGATGTGCCCGTCAAAGACAAGCCGGATGAGCGACAATTTGCCATCCTGATGAAGCAGGGTTATCACCTCGGGTTGAGTTATGGTTACGACAGGCGTTTCGCCATGAGTCACCAGTATATCGAAAGTGGCCGGACCAATCTTGTGGCAGCTATTTCCTCGGGCAAATTTGACATTAATGAGTGGCATCATGTGGTGGGTTCGGTGGATCGCGCCGAGGGGACGGTGGCTCTTTACGTAGATGGCGAGGAGATGGGCAGTGCCTCCTTCCCCGCTAATTCACGCGGCTACACTTCCGCAGAACCATGGCGCATTGGTGTGGCTAGTCCCAAAGGCAAGAGTCACCAATGGTTTGCCGACGGCGCGGTGGATCAGGTGCGTATGTACGCTCGTGCACTGAAATCGGAGGAGGTTAAGGAGCTTTACATTGTGGAGCAACCCTT
>CAZHJW010000106.1:2413-5770 GCA_964533265.1 uncultured Pedosphaera sp. | reverse complement strand
CGCGCTCTCAGTGTTTGGTTTAAGCCCGAGGAAATTGGCACCAACCGCCTTTCGGTTGCTAGCCTGGGATCGAGTGCTGCCAATGCCGGTTGGGAATTGTTGGTAGATGATGAAGAGGGGCTGATAGGTAACTGGGGAGGAGGAACCAACTACCTGAGTGGTGGCAAGATAAAGGAAGGTAAGTGGCACCATGCGGTCTTTAGCTATGATGATACCATGCAGCTAATTACCCTTTATCTGAATGGAAAACAGCTTGGTAGTTTTACCAATACAGTTGCCACTGGCTACAGTAGTGCCCTAAAGATTGGCGGCCCACCTTTGGCCGTAAAGTCAAAGAAGCTGAATACAGATGAGGATAATGCGACAGCAGTTGATGTTACCCATAGCCATTTTCACGGCGCAATTGATGATGTACGGGTCTATGTGCGGAATTTGACCGAGAAGGACGTTAAGGAATTGTATAAAGGGGAAAAACCGACCAGCTGGTTCTGGCTCTATTTCCTTGTGTTTGTTTCGGCAATTACAGGCGTGTGCTGGTTCCTCTACCGCAAGGGATATCGTGTTCCTGCCAAGTTTATGGATCCGGTCTTGCAACGTTTGCCCCAGAAAATCTCTGTTCCCTTGGCCCGGTTCAAACAAGCCGAGCAAATGGATGGAGGTGAAGAGGTCGCTGCGGTGGCTTGAGAGTGTGATAAGGGCATGTTATTGTCTCCTCTATGAGCAGCGTTGCCAGTGAGCAGGTTCCAGATGAGGCCGGGAGGTTTGGTCCCTACGGTGGTCGTTATGTGCCTGAAACACTGGTGCACCCGCTCCAGCAGTTGGAGGAGGAATATTTTTGTGCCCAGCAGGACCCCGAATTCCAACAGGAACTCGATTACTATCTGCGCGAATTTTGCGGGCGGCCCACGCCCCTTTATTTTGCTCAACGTCTGACCGAAGACTTGGGCGGGGCAAAAATCTATCTCAAACGTGAGGACCTTCTTCATACCGGTGCCCATAAAATCAATAACGCCATGGGGCAAATCCTACTGGCCAAACGCATGGGTAAAACGCGTATTATTGCTGAAACCGGTGCGGGGCAGCACGGTGTGGCAACTGCTACTGTGGCCGCAATGTTTGGACTAGATTGTGTGGTGTACATGGGTGCGCATGACTGTGAACGTCAGCGTCTGAATGTCTATCGGATGCGCATGTTGGGTGCGGAAGTAGTACCAGTAGAGGTCGGTCAGAAGACGCTAAAGGAAGCGGTTAATGAAGCGATGCGAGATTGGGTGACCAATGTGCGCAGTACCCATTATATATTGGGTACCGCTTATGGTGCACATCCGTACCCGGTGATGGTGCGAAATTTCCAACGTGTTATTGGTGATGAGGCTCGCCGGCAAATCATGGAGCAGGAAGAGCAGTTGCCCGATCTTTTGGTTGCGTGCGTCGGAGGTGGATCCAATGCCATCGGTCTCTTTTTTCCATTCCTCGAGGATGAATCAGTGGCCATGGTCGGGGTTGAGGCTGGCGGTGAGGGCATTATTCCTGAAAAACATGCGGCACGTTTCCAAGGCGGTTCGCTGGGAGTATTGCAAGGCACCCGTTCCTACCTTTTGCAGGACGAAGATGGGCAGATACAATCAACCCATAGCATTTCGGCTGGGCTGGATTATGCGGCCGTGGGACCGGAGCATGCATGGCTCCGGAATCAAAACCGCGCCGAATATACTTACGCCACCGATGATAAGGCCCTGGAGGCCTTCTTCAAGCTCTCCAAACTCGAGGGCATCATTCCTGCCCTAGAGTCTGCCCATGCTATCGCCGAAGTTATCATTCGTGCTCCGCAGATGTCTTCCGGCCATATTATCATCTGCAACCTCTCCGGTCGCGGCGACAAGGATGTGCAGCAGGTGGCTGAAAAGGTGAATCTTTAGAAATGTCTGAATCCCAGAATCAATGGGATTTTGGTGAGTTGTTTCCCGAAGAGGAAAATCGACAGGTGCTCACGGTTTCCGAGCTCACCAACCGTGTGAAACGTGAACTAGAGAACAGCATCGGACAGGTTTGGGTGGAAGGTGAAATCACCAATTTGCGCCGACAATCATCAGGGCACATGTATTTTTCCATCAAGGATTCCAGTACGCAGTTGAGTTGCGTACTCTTCCGTGGTACGCGGGCGACCCAAAAGGAGTTGGTTGAAGACGGGCAAAAAGTTGTACTGCAAGGTGAACTCACAGTGTACGAGGCCAGGGGTCAGTATCAGCTAATCGTCCGGTCTGTTGAAATGCAGGGTTTGGGCGCACTGCAGATAAAATTCGAGAAACTGAAAGCCAGCTTAAGCGAGGAGGGTCTCTTTGAGTCGGTCCACAAACGTGAGTTGCCTCGCATCAATGAGCGCATTGGAATTGTGACTTCATTAAGCGGCGCAGCATTACGAGATGTCTTGCATGTGGTCCAAAGACGCCAACCATCACTTGAGATTGTATTGGTGGATAGTCGTGTCCAGGGAGAGGGCGCAGAACTGGAAATGATTAGGGGCATTGAATGGCTTAATACTTGGTCAAGAAGTGAGCCTTTGGATCTAATTCTCATTACCCGTGGTGGTGGGCCCATTGAGGATTTATGGGCTTTTAATGAGGAGGTTCTGGCCCGTTCAATTTTTAATTCGGTTGTCCCTGTTGTCTCGGCAATTGGGCATGAAATCGATTACACAATCAGTGACTTTGTTTCTGATTTCCGCGGTGCAACTCCCAGTGCAGCTGCCGAAATCATTACAGCAGGTGCAGTAATGCTTCAGGACAACTTGGTTTCAATTGCTGAAAGACTAGAAAGAATGACAATGCGACAGTGTCGATATCTCAGGAAGCAAATGGAAGATAACGTTGATCGTATGGCTCGTTGTCACCCGCGCCGTCAATTACAGCAAAGAATGCAACGTATTGACGAATTGCATGACGACCTTCTCCGTGGAGTTCATGGAGTTTCCAAACAGGAAGATATTCGATTGCAGAATCTTGCTGAGCGTCTTGTTCGCGTTCGGCCATCGAATATATTGAAGGGCCAAGAGCAAGGACTGGAGCAAATAAAGTGTCAAATACGGGATTATGCCAAAGGTAGAATGGGACAATTGAGGAGAGAAACAGCGGGTATGGCCGATAGGCTCCGTTTGCTTGATCCGCAGAATGTTGTTTCACGTGGCTATTCCATTACGACAGACACAAAAACCGGCAGAATTTTGCGGTCGGTCAAAAATATTCGTTCCGGGCAAAAAATATTAACGCAAATAGCTGACGGTGAAATTGAAAGCACGGTGAATTAGACCTTCAAACTCGACTCGGAGGTGGTGGTTGACGTAGTGTTTACCGATGCCCG
>CAZHJW010000106.1:0-2313 GCA_964533265.1 uncultured Pedosphaera sp. | reverse complement strand
CGAAGGGCAAGAGGAGTAATATATGGGTGCCTATCTCGAAATGATCAGCGAGCCCGCGCACGTCAAGAAATTGACCGAGGCGCAGCTTGAAGAGTTGGCGCAGGAAGTGCGTGCGGAGTTGATTTCCACATTGTCCAGGACCGGCGGTCATTTGGGTCCGAACCTAGGTGTAGTGGAGTTAACTATCGCCATGCACAAGGTCTTCTCCACCCCTAAGGATAAGTTTGTGTGGGATGTGAGTCACCAGTGTTACGTGCATAAGCTATTGACGGGTCGTCAGGAAAAGTTCCCCAAGATTCGTCAAAGCGAGGGGTTAAACGGGTTTGCGCTGCGCACAGAGAGTGAGCATGACAGCTATGGTGCAGGTCACGCGGGGACGGCTCTGTCTGCGGCCTTGGGCATGTGTGCGGCACGAGATCAGAAAGAAGGCAATGAGGATGTGGTGTGCGTGTTTGGTGACGCCGCCCTGACCAACGGGATTTCGTTTGAGGCACTCAATAATATTGAACATACAACCAAAAAATTTATAGGAATCCTCAATGATAATGAATGGAGCATCGATAAAAACGTTGGCGCCATTTCAAAGTATCTCAACAAGATTATTACCAATCCCGGCTACAATCGGTTGCATGATGATTTGGCAAAACTGGTAAAGAAGCTGCCGAAAGGTGACTTCGCTGTACGGCTCGGATCTCGTGCAGAGGGGGCATTCAAGGCCGAGGTGGCCGGAAGTTCGTTGGCGCATCAGCCTCCAGTATTGTCTGACGGGCGTGGAGGAACTCCCAGCAGTGTTCTGTTTGAGGAGTTGGGTATTCGCTATCTGGGTCCACTGGATGGGCATAATCTTCCTCTGATGATTAAGTCGCTGGAGTATGCTAAGAATTGCGATCACCCGGTCGTCCTGCATGTGCTGACCAAGAAGGGGAAAGGCTATAACGCTGCCCTTCGTCAGCCAGAAAAATTTCATGGGCTCGGGCCGTACAATGCTCAAACCGGTGAGACCCCATCTACAAAACCAGGGGAGGCACCGAATTGGCAGGACGTGTTCGGCAAGCAGATGGTGAAACTTTGTGGTCGAGATAGCAAACTGGTGGGAATTACTGCTGCAATGCCGAGTGGCACTGGACTGAAGAAACTACGCGAGGAGATGCCTGATCGTTATTTCGATGTGGGAATAGCGGAGGAACATGCGGTGATTTTTGCCGCCGGGATGGCCACGATGGATTTCAGGCCTGTGGTGGCAATTTATTCAACTTTTTTACAGCGTGCATATGATTGCATTATCCACGATGTAGCTTTGCAGGATTTGCCGGTCATTTTCTGTATGGACCGGGCCGGTTTGTCCGCCAACGATGGGCCAACTCATCACGGGCTTTTCGATATTTCTTATCTTCGGTGTGTGCCGAACATCATTGCGATGGCCCCACGCAATGAAGATCAACTGGCGGATATGATGTTTACGGCATCGCGTCAGAGTCATCCGGTTTTCATTCGTTATCCACGCGGAGTGGCCGAAGGGGTTGAGATTAAGGAAGAGCCGGTTATGCTTGAGATCGGTGATGCGGAAGTGGTCAAGAACTTTTCGGATAATGGGAAACGTAAAGTAGCTTTCTTTGGTTTGGGGCCTATGTTCAGTGTCGCAAAGGCGGCGGCCGATGAACTGGGGGAAGACTTTGATTGCGCTCTGATAGATCCCCGTTTTACCAAGCCGATTGACAAGGCAACCACAGAATATTTTGCAAAAACAGCAGATACAGTGGTGACTATTGAAGACCACGTTTTGGCGGGCGGCTACGGCAGTTTAGTGGCAGAGTTATTGGTCGAAAAAGCAATTCATACCCCATTAGTACGTGTTGGTTGGCCGGATCAATTCATTGAACATGCCTCTTCAGTTGGAGAATTACGTGAGAAATACGGCCTAACAGCAAAAGCTGTCGTAGCGCAGATTAAGGGTGAGCCGAAGCCGATGCTGAGCGGTAGTTCTGAAGAGTCTGCCGTTGCTTGAAATTAGCGGCGCTTATCTGATAGACGTTTAAGAAATTGTTCCACCAAGGTGCTGTATTCCTGTGGGGTCTTGGCTTGTGAGGACTGTAAGAGTGCAGCACGTTCGCGCTGAGGTAGATTGATGAGTTTGCCGGGGCCTTTATTGGAGTTGCCCAAACGGCCTCCTCCTCCAGTGCCATTCCAATTACCGATCCGTCCATTGCCCTTTTGGCTTGGTTGCCCCTGACCTTGCCCCTGACCTTCACCAGCCCCTTCACCTTCACCTTCCCCATCACCTTCACCTACCCCTAAGGCTACCACAGCTGAATC
>CAZHJW010000105.1:0-7527 GCA_964533265.1 uncultured Pedosphaera sp. | reverse complement strand
GCCGCGCACGGATGGTGTTGCCGCGTACCAGTCCCAGCACACGAACGACTTTTTTACCGGGAATAGTGGGCGAAGTGACAACGAGCATCTTTTTGGTTGGTGTAGGCATTGCGTGTTCTATGGGTTTGGTTTTAATGGCATAAATAATACCGAGGATTAAAAAAATGGGGATGAGGCAGGGGAGAAAGGAAAGTAAAAGCCACTTAGACCTGCCTCGAACATGTCCGTGCTCTCCCCCTTTGCTCTCAATGAATTCGCCAGCTTCCCGCTTGGCTTCCCGGTCTGCTTCACTAAATTTTTCATGATTTTCCTGTTCATGCCAGGCGACATCTCGCGGGGTTTGTTCGTGTTTGTTTTTGGCGTTAATATCGGCATCTTTAGAAATGAGGAATTTTACGATCTCCAACTTGCCATGGTAGGCCGCCGCGTGCAGAGCGGTAGAATCGTGTTCTCCAGACCGTTCATTAATATCGGTTCCAGAAGCCCAATGCACCCTAACTTTTTCCAGATCTCCTTTGGCAGCGGCCTCAGTGATGGAAATATTGGGTTTGGCAGGCGGGGCTTGCTCGGCCGCCTTAAGAATAGTTGAGCACAATAGTAGCACCAGTAGTGTGAGTTTTAGCATAAGTTAAATTTCCACGTCTTTGTAAGGGTCGGTTTTTGATGCCTTGATGCGATCAATAATGACCGATGTGAACAATATGCCCATGCCGATTAATATCGCTGGAAGGCCGATCTTCATAAACAAGGGAGTATCCGGATCAGCCAGCATTCCCTTGAGTGCAAAGTATATCAAAGAACCATAAAATATGATGAAACCCCCAATGACCAGTATTTGGCCGATACTGGCTCCGGCTTCAGCCACCGGATCCTTGGCGGCCTTGAGTCGTTCGGCTTCAGTCATGTGTTCGTATTCGATGCCACCGATTTCACCACGTAATTTTTTCATATCCTCAAATGTCTGCGCGCAGTCCTGGCAATCCTCCATGATCACCTCCACGCGCTGACGGTCTCCCTGGGTTAATTCGCCATCGAGGTAACCCGAAAGCAGTGCTTCAGTATCTTCGCAGTTATGGTTCATTACAGGTATCTCCTCATGCGTTGGCGCAGTTCTTTGCGTGCGCGGTGTAGTCGGCTCATGACTGTTCCGGCCCGGATTTCCATCACTTCAGCAATCTCCGTATAGCTCAGGTCATGAAAATCTCGTAGTAGTACAATTTCACGTTGGGCTACATCCATCCCTTCCAGTTGTTGCCGGATGATGGTCTTCAATTCATTCTGTTCGGCCGCTTCGGCAGGCGAGGGGTCAGTGTCTTCCAGTTGAGTAAGCGCTTCTTTATCCTCCGGCTGACGTTTTCGTAAAACGTCCAAAGCACCGTTGCGGACTACTTTCAGGAACCACGGCCGTTTAGGCCCTCGGTGGGCATCATATTGCCCGCTGTGAACTAGTTTGCGCAATGAATCCTGCACGACATCCGCTGCATCCTCGTGCCGGCCAAGTAACTGGATGGCCAAGGCAAAGCCATGTTCACTGAGGAATTCAATATCCTCTCGGGCATTTTCGGTGTGGCCTGCGTTCATGTTTTCCTCTCAGAGAATGCCCACCGGGAGGGCGATCGCTGGAGAACATTCCATCATGTCTTCCCTACTACGTCCAATCATCAGTTTTATTCCCTGAAAAAGTTAAAAAACCGTTCGACAGCCCACGAGTGAATGCCACAATTAAGTCATGTCCAAGATGAAACGGCGTAAATTCATTGCTCAAACTGCAACCGTTGCTGCTTCTCCTTTTGTGCTCACCCAGAAAGGGGAGGCGGCCAAGGTGCCTGCCAGTGAACGGGTGCGTGTGGGGATGGTGGGAGCAGCCGGTCGTGCCAGTTCCTTAAACCGCATCTTTGCTAGGAATGAAAATGTGGAGATTGTGGGCATTGCGGAGATTGATCCGCGAAGACTGCCCGGAACGCTGGAGAGCGTTACCAAGACTCAAGGTAGTAAGCCCAAGACGTTTACCGATTTTCGCAAACTGGTGGAGGATCCCACCATCGATGCCTTGTGCGTGGGCACTCCCGATCATTGGCATGCGATTCCGACTATTCTTGGATGTATATCGGGCAAGGATGTGTACGTCGAGAAACCTGATGGACATGATATCATTGAAGGTCAGCGCATGGTGCAGGCAATGCGTAAGCACAAGCGAATCATCCAGATGGGCTCGCAGCACCGCAGTACGGAGAGAATGCAAACGGCCCTGGCTTACATTCGTGAAGGGCATTTGGGGAAATGTCTTGTGGCTAAGGCATGGGAAAGCCACAAGCAAGGCAATATTGGCAGGCCACCTGATGGGGTGGCTCCCAAGGAGGTGGATTATGATATGTGGCTGGGCTCTGCGCCCAAGCGTCCCTTTAATCCGAGGCGCTTCCACGGCAGTTGGCGGTGGTTTTATGATTATGGTGCAGGTGATCTGGGCAATGATGGTGTGCACCGTCTGGATATGGCTTTTGCTGCACTGAGTGCCGCTGTGGAGACCGAGGGCAAGAAACCTCTGCGCATGCCGCGAAAAATAAGTGGGACTGGAGGGAAGTGGTATTTTGATGATGACCAGGAATGGCCGGACACCATGCAGGTGACTTACGAATATCCCGGCACGCCGCCGCGTATTCTTACTTATGAGATGCGTATCTGGTCGCCCTATCCTTACCTCGGCGAAGCCGAAGGCAGTGCGGTGTTTGGAGACCAAGGCTACATCATTCTCGGCAACAACGGTTGGAAGGCCTATTCCAAAGGAGGGAAGTTGGTGAAACAACACGGTGGTGGTAGCGACGCCACTCCGCACGTGCAGAACTTTATCGAATGTATCAAGAACCGGAAACGACCCTACTGTGATTTGGAGACCGTGGGGCATCCAGCCAGTGTGCTGTGTCACGCAGGCAACATTGCCACGCGGCTAGGGCGTACGATTACCTTTGATGCAAAAACGGAAACCTTCGAAAATGACAAGGAAGCCAACGCCATGCGCGGGCGACCTGAGTGGCGCAAGCCGTGGGTGTTGCCGGCGGTGTAATTCTTTGCGCTGGATTACTCAGGAAAAATAAACGTATAACCGGTTACCGATAGGAGAAATAAAATGAAGAAACTAATAGTCGTTACATCAATGGTGTTGTTTGCAATTGGTTGTGGAAAACAACAAGCCTCAGGAACTGGAGAAGATACCGCCTTCAATGATCAGGTCATGGAAGCTTCCTGTGGCCAGTGTTTGTTTGGCCTTGGGAAAGGGGGTTGTGATCTAGCTGTGCGTATTGATGGGAAAGGTTACTTCGTTGATGGGACCGGGATTGATGATCACGGTGATTCCCATGGCAAGGATGGTTTTTGCAGTGTCATCCGTCAGGCAAAGGTGACCGGAAAGATTCAGGACGAACGTTTTGTGGTGACCGCCTTTGAGCTCTTGCCGCTAAAGAAATAATAGGCCGAAAGCTTGCATTGAACTCCATCGCCCAGGGTTTGCTCCTCATTCTGGTTCTTAATTGGAATGTTCACGGTCGAGAATGGTTGGTTGGATCATCGACTGAGATAAAGTCGGTTCTTTCAGATTTAAAGCCAGGAGATGTCGTGGTGATGAAATCAGGCCGGTGGCATGATCAAAAGATTCGTTTTACAGCCAACGGCACCGCACAAAAACCGATTGTTCTCAAAGCTCAAGAGCCCGGGAAGACAAGGCTCACCGGTTATTCCTTCTTGAAAATATACGGGAGTCATCTGGTGATCGATGGGTTGTTTTTTACTGAAGGGAGTGTTGGGGCGAATCAGACAGTGATTCGGCTGGGAGAGGATACGCGGCATTGTCGGCTCACCAACACCGCGGTGATTGGGTACAGTCCTCCCGACAAGAACACCAGTACCGCATGGGTCCACACGTTGGGGCTGCATAACCGAATCGATCATTGTTTCTTCAGTGGTAAGAGTAACATTGGCGTGGTCTTGTCGGTTAACTTTTCAGTCGACCAGCCTAACTATCACCGAATTGATCATAATTACTTTGGTCCACGACCCTATCACGGACTGAATGGTGCGGAGATAATTCGCATTGGTGACAGCACACAATCCAGCCAGGTGAGCCGGACCACGGCAATGCATAATTTATTTGAAGGGTGTAGTGGGGAGGCAGAAATTATTACCAATAAATCCTGCGAAAATTATTTTCGGTATAACACGTTCCGTAAATGCCAGGGGGCCTTGACTCTGCGCCATGGCCACCGATCGGTGGTGGAAGGGAATTTTTTTCTGGGCGAAGGGGAGAAGAACACGGGCGGAGT
Source organism: uncultured Pedosphaera sp. (assembly GCA_964533265.1). Lineage (GTDB taxonomy): Bacteria > Verrucomicrobiota > Verrucomicrobiia > Limisphaerales > UBA1100 > UBA1100. Next base: position 3,214 of record CAZHJW010000105.1, on the reverse strand, counting down.
GAGGGTGAATGGTGAAGGACACCGGATCTGGAATAATTATTTTTGTGGGTTAACCGGTTCGGGTGCGCGTGCAGCTCTTTCCATCCATAACGGTATTCCGAATTCTCCGGTGGGTTTATATCATCAGGTCAAGGATTTGAGGGTGATCCACAACACCTTCGTAAATAATCATCAGAATGTTCTGATGGGCTACGCCAAGGGAAAGCATGGAGCCATTCTTCCCCCTGTTCAGACAATCTTTGCCAATAATATTATCCAAGGGAAATTCTCACCTTTCCTTCAACTTGATGAAGCTCAAGCTCAGATCAAGTATGAAGGTAATATTGTCTATGGAGCAAAGACCGGGGTTTCATCTATGAGAGGTCTTCGGGCGGTGGATCCCAAATTAATGAAGGATAAGTCAGGGCTTTACCGGCCTCAAAAAGATAGCCCTGCCAAGGGTGAGGCAAAAGGGAGTTACCCCAAAATCACGCATGACGTGGACGGGCATAAAAGACTGGGCCAAAGCGACGTGGGAGCGGATCAGATTTCAACCGATCCGATTACCCGAAGGCCACTTTCCATGCAGGATGTGGGTCCAGTCTGGAAACGGTAGAGTGTTTTTTGTTTATGCCCAACCGTGTGGAGCGATCGCTTCCTTGGTGCCGGGAATCGCTTCTGCGGGCGGAGTGTGCTTACCGGTTTCCCAATTCTGGTCTTTCGGGAAAAGATCCTGCTTTGAGTTCAGTGCCTGATCCCAAGTGACCTGCTTGCCGGTGTAGCCGGCAATGCGTCCCATAAGGGCCATCATTGTCGCGTTACACATCCGGGCGCCGTTGTTGATGGGGTGTCCATCGCGGATGCTGGCAAAGAGTTCGTCGTGTTCAATCTGGTACATGTTTCCGCCTGGGCCTGTGTATTTCCACAGATCGCCGGCCGGATTGTAGGTCCAGTCGTTGGTCTTACCTTTAATGGCGTCTTTTCCGGTAATGATTAATCCGCCACCGATTTGAGCACGTCCTTTAGATCCAAGGATATAGTCGTTATTCTCTCCGTGACAGCCGGGGATTTGCCGCTGTCCCAAATGGCCGCGCGCACCGTTTTCAAATAGATAATTTACCTCAATATGATCCCAGATATTACCTGAATTATTTGGGCGCTGCCTCCCTCCTACAGCTACGCAGCTATGGGGCGGTTTATCGCCAAAGAGCCAAGAAATTTTATCTACGCTGTGAACCGCCTGCTCTACGAGGCCGTCTCCTCCACACCATGCAAAGTTATACCAGTTGCGTACCTGCCATTCGATGTCACTCCATTCTTTATTCCGAGCAGAATCAGGAGGCATGGGTTTCACAGGCCCTGTGTAGTAAGTGGCGTACATCGACTTAATATCCCCGATAGCTCCGTCGGCAAGACGCTTGAAGAATTCGCGCCGTCCCGGTTCGTAGCGCCAACAAAAGCCTGCCACCACCGCTAAGCCCTTTTTTTCGGCAAGCTTGTAGCTTTCCATGACTGAGCGCAGACCGGGGGCATCGGTGGCCATGGGTTTCTCCAGGAAAATGTGTTTACCGGCTTCTACGGCTGCCTTGAAGTGTAGGGGGCGGAATCCTGGAGGGGTGGTCAGGATTACCAGATCCACGCCGCTATCGAGCACTTTTTCGTAGGCGTCCAGTCCAATAAATTGACGTTTTTTATCCACGTTGACCATGCCGGGCTTGCGCTTGGAAATATTTCCCAGACTTCCGTTCAGCCGCGCTTCAGACACCTCACCCATCGCCCAAAGCTCGACGTTGCTATCGGCAGCCAATGCCTGGTTGGCTGCGCCGGTGCCTCGGCCGCCACAACCGATGAAGCCGATCTTCAGCTTGCGGCTATCGGGCTTACCAAAGGTGACCGTAGGGAAGGTAATGGTGCTGGCGGCTACTGCAGCGGTGCTGCCGGCCTTAATAAAATCGCGTCTGTTGGAAGTATTTTCGTTCATGGTGCGATCGGGAGTTTGGCCACTGGTCTGGACTTTGGCAATGCACCATTTCATGTCATCGCAATTCATTGGCCGAACCAAATTTAATGGTCAAACCAATGGTTCGGGTGTAGACTGCGTACCATGTTAAGAGTGGCATTATTGTTGGTTATGAGTGGAGTCTTGGGAGTGGCCTTTTTGGGTTGCGGGAACGAGGGAACATCCGGAGAGCGAGGTGCGGGTGGAGTTATTAATAGAAAATCCATTGCCCGGTCGAGTGCTGCCCTGGAAGGTTATTTGCCGGGCAAACGCATTTACTTTCGCGGCAAAGATGGAAGTCACTACGGTTGGGTTCAGTTTAACACCGGTGGGACTGCGGTTGCTCAAGGCCGGGAAGGAGAGCTACTTACATATTCAGCCCAGGAAATGACGGTTTCATTGGTCGATTCCCAAACCAACTCCGTGACCATGGTTTTTTCAAAGCCTGAGGTATCCAAGGGGGACGAACTGAAGGTGCAGGAACAGGGGGAAGCATCGGTGATTGTTGTAGAGCGAGTGGAGCAGGCACGACCCAAGCCATCGGTTCAAGCCATGATGGAAATGGCCCAGACTCCCTTGACAGAGGAGGAAATTCCCTTTGTAGGACGTTGGGTGGAAACCGATCCCGATGACCCGGAATACCGCTCGGAAATTATCTGGCGTGTGGACCATACCTATTCGGTCATGTTTCTTTCTCCGGGCACCGATGAAAAGGGCAATGTGATTGAAGGGAAATATGTTCGCGATCTATCCCACGGCATTTGGCGTTCCAAAGGCGATCACTTGTATTTCGTGGATTTAATTGCCTATGGAAATCAGAAACTGCCCACTGAAGAACTGCGGGTGACTGATGCGGTCCTGACCAAACATGGAGAGGACGGTTACACTTTTGAGCAATATGAGGAAGGGGACCGTTTCCAGACGGTGGGTAAACCTCTCAAGACATTTACTCAGGAGGAAATGAAAGTCTTTAATAAGGAAGAAGCCTTGAAAAAGTTTGATATTCAAAAAGCCTTGAAAGAGGCGAAGGAGAAAAAACCGGCGAAACTAAAGGAGACAGTTAAGCCCGCTCAACCCAAGAACCCGCCCATCCCGGTGGAACCCCAGATAGAAAAGTAGGGGTTTTTTTGGGCAGAGAAGAGTTCGGTAGCGTTTAGCGGTAGCGGTAATTACGCAGGGCCTGGCGGCGGTTGAGGTTTTTGCCTTTGAGATTCAAATAACCGAGGCGGCTGATCA
>CAZHJW010000104.1:1938-7559 GCA_964533265.1 uncultured Pedosphaera sp. | reverse complement strand
GCGTCACCCGCCTTGTCGTCTGCCCGTATCGACTGTGGACTGACAAGTAGTACCAAAAGTAATGTTACTACATTCAAATATCGTCCAAAAGTGTTCTGATCATTCATAAAACGTTTTATTTTTGCACTATCTCTAGGTAACAGATATCTCCAGTTGCACTTCAGCATAAACATCTCTACCAATTCAGACGAACGGTAAGCGCGAACTTTTTGAGAAGTTATTAACATTGCGTTGCCCCCCCTCCTAATAATTCAGCATCACAAACGTTTTAAATTATTCAAACTTACTTCAACTGGCCCTTGGCAACCTTACCGGCCTGAGTATCGGGATACTGCGATATAAGACGGTTGAACTGGGCTCGAGCCTTGAGGGGTTCCCCCTTGCGTTCAAGCGCCACAGCAAGTTCGTAAAGTGCCTTGGCTTGCCATTCTTGGAGTGGGTAAATCGCCACCTTTATGTATTCGGCAATTGCCTGATCATACATTTTCTGGTCGAGGTAACACTCACCACGAAGAAATTGAGCCTCCGCCGCCAGTTCATCGCGAATCTCGCCCGCAACAACCTTTTCAAAGGCCTGCAGTGCCTTGTCATACTGCTGCATTTGCTGGCAGGCAACCCCGAGCCCTTTCAAAGCAATCCGAAACCCAGCGTGTTTCGGATAATCCTCAACAAATTTAGCGTATGTTTTCCCTGAATCCTCCCACTTTTTCTCCTGTGCCTGAGAATAACCTAAACGCAGCCTAGCCTGCCCTTGTAATTGAATGAGATTTTTGTCCTCCGGCTTGCCTGCTTTTATTGCGGTTTGGTAGTGCGCAGAAGCAAGCGCATATTCCTTGTTGTGCAACCGAGACTCACCTGCCTGCCAAGCCGTAACGATAGCCAATTCCTTTGGCACTGCCTGTAAAGCTGATTCATACAATTCGGCCGCCTTGTCATACTGCTTTTTTCCATAGAAACACCACCCCAATCGATATTGAGCCCGAATTTTCAGAGATTGCTCAGGGTTCGATTCCATAAATTTAGTTAACCTACTGATTGCATCGTCAAAGGCCTCTCCCTCAAACTCAAGCTCAGCAAGCTCCAGTATCGTCGGATTTACCAGCGGACTATTTTTGTGTGCGACCAATAATTCCTTGTAATACCCGATTGCCACAAGCTTTCGCCCGGCTCTTTTTTCGCACCAAGCCGATTGATACACGGCTTCATCACGCCACACCGATTGCTTAAGCACCTTTGAAAAGTTGACTAATGCCGGCTGCCATAACTTTTGCTCCATCAAAGCCAAGCCAAGCTGGTAATTAACCTGATCGATTCTCTTGTCCCCAACATAGGTCGCGATAAAATTCTCCAGAGCTTTTTGAGCTTCAGCAAATCGCCCTGATCTATGGAGGATTGTTCCCTGTTGTAATCGTGCATCCGCAGACACTTCATGTTTGGGGTAATTATCACTAACCTCACCAAATGTCTTTGCGGCTTCCTTAACCTTGTTTTCACTTAAGTCGACCCATGCCAGATAGTATCCGGCATTGGGCTTATATTTATGCTGCTCGAGGGCCCAAACCTGTGCTAGCGGAGCACGAGCCGCCTGATAGTTCTTCAGTTCATAATGAAGTACACCCAGCTGTACTTGAGCATGGGCGTGGTGGACGGTTTTTGGATGAGCCTTCAGAAGCGCCTCATAAACACTGATTGCCTTGTCAAACTGCCCAAGATAATTGTGATTCTCCGCTTCCAGAAACCGCACTTCCGTCGCGTAATTGGAATCCTTAAAGTCTGAGAGAAATAGCTCGCAAAGAATCAGACTCGCCTTGAATTGCTTTGTATGATGTTTGCACAAAGCATTATGGCGGAGCACGTCACTCCGTTGATCAAAGTCCTTATACTCCTTAAGTAATCGATCCAGGGGTTCAATGGCATCCATGAATTTCTTCTGGGCAATAAAACTGCCTGCAAGATCAAATAACATTTCGGGCACCCGATCATCGGTAGGAAATTTACCCAGGGCATCAGTAATACACTTTCCTGCTTCGACATATTTCCCTTGCCGATAAAAAACACGGCTTTGCCAAAGATACACTTCTGAACTTGCCCCAACCTCATTAACCATGAGAGTAAAAACTTTTTCTGCGTCATTAATTTTTTTGCACTCCAGATATGACCTCCCGAGATAAATCTGTGCACGTTGATACTGGTCGTTCGTAACTTTCCCCTTTTGGTTTTCACAGAGAAGACCAAAAGCTTCAGCAGCCTTTTCGAAGTTCTCCTCCTTGAATTGAATAATACCGTATCGATAAAGGGCCTCGCCACTAAACGCCCCAGAAATCAACCAAGCAGATTCATATTTTGTGAGAGCCTCCTTCGGTCTGTCCAATTCACGCAACGATTCAGCCAAAAGGAAGTGTAATTGTTGTTCGAAAGGGGTTCCTTTTACTTTCTTTTCCAAATCTGACAGTGAAGACACTGCTTCTTTAAATTGTTTTAATTCATACTGGGCCAAAGCTCCATGAAAAGAGACCTGCAGACTGTGCGCATCTGCTATGCCCTCCAAGGCATTCGATTCCTTGACAACTGACTCCCAATTTTTTTGGCGAACCAAAGCATCCAGTCGACTAATTCTCATACTCCTCTGTAGTTTCTGGAATAAGGCTAGAGCCTTTGCATCGACTGGAGGTTTAGGCAATGCCTTCAACCCGCGGCTCAGTGATTCTTCTGCCTCGTCATACCTGCCTATCATCAGCAACGATTGACCCAGAAAATAACTGACGCGCGGCACATCCGGCCACCCCTTATCCTTAATCACTTCAGAAAGGTTTGCCGCTGCCTCCTTATATTCCTTCAATTGGAAATGGCTTAAGCCTAAGCCGTATTGGACGTTTATTTTCTTTGGATGCTTTGGAAATTTTAATAAAAATATATTATACTGCTCCACAGCCCGCGCATACTGACCACGATTAAAATGTCCGTTTGCTTCCAAATAAAGAACTTCGGCTACCACCTTTGGCCCTGCTTCTTGTGCAGGAAGTACAATAGTCTGGATAAACAGGAAGAATACACTCGCCAGAAACATATCCCTGCACCCGCGTGTGAGGGAGTTGAAAGCACCATGCCTCATATCTTTAAAATCGTTTGTATTTCTGGATTCAATAACCATTTTTCTGTCAGACAATACTAGAGCGACCTCAAGTGGAATGCCATACCTAATAACCAAAGCTGACCACCGGCTTGCCCAAATCGCGTTGAATTTCTCCCTGACGATAACCAAAACCTGAACCTGAAATGGTCGCCAAATCCACGATGCCCGACCGGCGAGAATGTAATCCAGGGTGCACTTTTGCTTCAGCTTCAGATGCTGCAGGATAGAACTGCATGGCATTAGTCTCAACACCCATGATCGTCCCAACCTTTGAGGCCAAACGAAGATGCGGCACCTGGGCTAGCATGGGATTAGTGAGATCCTGTACCATCAATGTCATTCCATGAGCCTTAGCCCAACAAGCACTGAGGATAGCTCCTGTCTGTGTCTTGCAAGTTTTCAACGCTACGCCCGTCCATCCTAGTTCACGACCCAGCCTCACATGCTGCCAGTCGTGCGCGCTTTCATCCAAAAAAAGCGGCTTACGAGCGGAACAACTATGTGTATCAATACGGTCTTTTTCCAGCTCGTAGGGAAAAGGCTGCTCTACATAAAGCAACATTCCATACAATCGCGGATGTTTCAAACAAAGCCGATCGAGTATCTCATTCACATAATCAGGCTCAGTTACCATACAGTTGAAATCAGCGGTCAACCAATCAACCCCCTGCTCCACTGCGATATCACCCGCCTTCACGACTCGGTCATAGTCCCACTGCGAATCATTGCCTCTCAGCTTAATTTTTAAACACTTCAGGCCGTCAGTCTGAATCCAGTCGGCAAGCAAAACAGGGTATTCATCATCAGGTTCATTGCCAGTCAGCTCACTTTCATCCAAAGGATCGACTCCCCCCACCAAGTGCCAGGCCGGCAATTGAGTCGGCGCATCGTTCACTAAAAATTCTTCAGGATATTTCCCCTTGAAGTCCACTCCCGCATCAGAGGCCGGTTCTATAAACTCCTCAAGTGACCGGTTCATCCATTCACTATTGTATGTTTCGTATATGTCCTTGTTGTGAAGGTTTCCATACGCGTCATGCAGAGCGATATCGAATAGCGAATTACATACTAAAGCTGCCAACCATGGCATTGGCTCTTCACGGCCGTCATTATGTTCTTCCAGCAGTTGAGGTAATTGTTGCGTATTGAAATCATTCCCTACCTCCATCGGGTGTCCCTGAATTTCATAATCTGCCCAAGCTTTGGCGAGTTTTATACAAAACGATTTCAAAGCCTCATGTCGCTCCTCATACCCAAGTGCACTGGGCCAGACCCAGGTAACACTCAAAGGGGTCTCGCCCCATCCTTCTGCCTGGCGCCCATCACGGTTCTGTACCTTAACTCGACAGCGCGCACAGGTAACATAGGTGACCGTTTCACCACCGAACTTGAGCGGCATACGGGTGTTAACGGGTAGAAAATATAATTCTGTGGAAACCGGGCGAATATCTGTGGGCAAACTCATAAGTCCGCTCCACGTTGAAATGGGAGTAGGAGTTATGTCGAGCTTTTCTGGGTCAGGGGAAGATCAATTTGCCGACGACGCCAGCTGTAACCAACCAGCAACACCAGTCCGACTCCCGCCCCCAGATATACCAATAGGGTCATGGAAGAATCTTCACCATCTCCCTTGGTATACGCCAACTGCTCAGCCAACTTCTGATTAATTTGCTTGAAATGCACATTAGCGATATCGCCACCGCGCAATTGCCCCCCGGGGCTATCTCCAATAAATCCATCGTGTGACCGGGCAATCTCCAAGGCTTTCGTAACGGAGATCTTGGCATCTTCAAGGTTCCCCTCGGCTTGTCGCAATAGGCCCAAGTAGTAATGGGCAAAAAATTCACGCTGCGCTCTTTCGACCGGGTTTGGGGTGCCATTTGCTGCGGCCAGCCAAACACTCGATTCATCTCCTTCACCCTTATAAAGTTCATAAATCTGTGCCATCGGCACACGCTTCTCCCCGGAAACAGTCATCAAGTTCTCACGTGCCTTTGTCAGTCCTTCCGTACGCGCTACACAGAGAAAATGCCAGAAGGCCACTTCCATATCCTCAGTATTCACCGTCCAATGCCATTCAAAGCGTTTTCGCGCCTCCTCGTAATTGCCCAGCAGGGCGTGTCCCACACAGATTTGCCAGTGTTCAGTCTCCTTCTTGGGTTTGAGCTGAATAAAAATCTGCCAATCCTGAACCGCGGCCAATACGTTGCCCATTTTAAAATGGCTACAGCCGCGCAACTGATAGATATCGGCAACCGTCGAATTGAGACCTAAAGCCGCACTGTAATCCTTAATAGCCCGCACATTGTTGCCGACCAAATCAAAAAGCTGTGCTCGCTTGACGTAGGCAAATTGATTTGCTGTATCCAGCTGTACAGCACGATCCAAGAGCTTCACCATTGAATTTGTCTTGCCTGCATCCAGCGCTTCAATGGCTTGCAAGAAAAGTTCCTGCTGTTCCACTTTGGGAAAGGGCACCTGCTGAGGT
>CAZHJW010000104.1:0-1838 GCA_964533265.1 uncultured Pedosphaera sp. | reverse complement strand
AACACACCCACAACAATAGCCCATAACCTATGGAATAAACCTCCCCTCACTGTGTTTTAGACTAGACGTCGCCTCAATCCCCCACAACCGGAACCTATTCACAAGGACCCCTACTTTTCTACCTTGGGAACCTTGATCTTGTTCAGCACGGCGTGCACACGCGCGACATCGCCCATATAACCGTGATTATCCGCAACGGCAGCGGCGAGGCCGATGTATTTGTCGCGCAGTTTGAATTCTTTATTGGTTTCATACCAGATACCCAGATAGAGGTGCGCGTAGAATAGTTGCCGTTCCAGGCGCGCCCCTTTCACTTCATCTCCTCGTGCCTTGGCCAAAACTTTCTCCGGGGTGCTGTTGCCACCAAAAAGCGCATGCACTTCCATCATCGGTATGCGGCCATCACCCACAATCGGGATGAGTTTTTTCTTTGCCTCTTTAATCCCCTTGGCCCGAGCGAGGCAGAGGTAATGCCACACGGCATTTTCCACATCGTTACTGTTCACGACCTGATGCCGTTCAAACTGTTCGTGGCCTTTCTTGAATTCGTCAGCGTAGTAATAGGAAATACCGCGCTGCCAATGGTAGGGATCCTGTTTGGGTCGGATTTTGAGGTAAGCATCAAAATCGGCAATGGATTCCTTAATCTTGGCCAGCTTGAAATAGGCTTCTCCACGCCGCTGCAATACAGCCGCCCTATCCTGTTTGGCGGGCTTGAGCGCCAGCACCTTGGTAAACCCTTTCACTGCCTTGGCATGATCCCCGGCGCGTGAGGCGAGCTGGGCCTGGCTGAACAGCTCCTGTGCTTCCTCATTTTCTGCGGCCAATAAATTCGTATTTAAAACCATAACCCATACTAGAAAAACAATTACGTGCTTCATCGGCCCACAGCGTAGCGAGCTACAATACATTCGCAACCGCAAACATCAGTCAAAGGAGTCGTGACAAATTACTTCAGTCCCCGTAACCCTTTGCGGCCATGTTCGCGGCCCTACTCTGCACGGTGTTCTTTTCCGCTTCCGCTGTTTCAGCACGGAAAACCACAGAGCATTTAGGCGGCACCGAGGCCAACTTTGTGCGGCTCATTTTTGCGCCCACACTAATGATTTTAGTTGCCCTCTCTTTTGGCCCTGCACTCGCCGGTTATTGGCATCCAAAAGTATTTGCTCTGCTTTTCCTGAGTGGAGCCATCGGGTTCGGCGTGGGCGATATCGCTCTCTTCCGCGCGTTTCCTTTGATCGGCTCACGCTTAACCACCTTGATTGTTCACTGCGTCTCAGTCCCCGTAGCAGCCACGGTGGAATATTTCTGGCTGGGCACCACGATGACACCGCTCCAGATCCTGTGTGCGGTGATCATCCTCTCAGGGGTAGCGGTGGCGCTAGCCCCAAAGGAAAACCCGAATCTTGAACGCAAGGATCTCTTCAGAGGCATCGGCTGGGGACTCATCGCTGCAGCCGGTCAGGGTTTTGGTGCGGGCGTTTTGAGTAGGGTCATTACTGAAAGCGTTGCCCCGCAATTCGGCCTCGAGCTAGAGGGCTTTCACGCCGGAATTACCGTGGCTGTGCAACGAATGCTTGGAGGCATGGTCTTTTCAGGTATTTGCCTCTTTCTTTTCCGGGCGTGGCTCAAAAAACATCCTGGCTCCAAAACCATCGGGGGCATGACCGGCGCCGACAACCAGTGGCGCAAGGGGGCCCCATGGCTGCTCGCCACCGGCTTGGCTGGCCCTGCCCTTGGGGTCACCTGCTACCAATGGGCACTATTGGATAATTCTACCGGTGTGGTTCTTCCTATTGTCGCCATCACACCACTGGTAGTAATCCCCATGTCCATCG
>CAZHJW010000103.1:0-7607 GCA_964533265.1 uncultured Pedosphaera sp. | reverse complement strand
AGCAGGCCGAAAAGCTGGAGCAGTTGCGGGCGTTAGAAAACGGTATTGAGATCAGTGTGTGCCAAGTGGAATATGAGGCCATTGGGGTTGATGTGCCTGCAGATGTACAGCGCGTGGAGGCGTTGTTAAAATAGATGAAGTACATTTTTTTGACAGGCGGCGTGGTTAGCTCTCTTGGGAAGGGGCTTACGGCTGCCTCTCTCGGCACCCTGCTTGAGGCGCGTGGCCTGAAGGTTGCTCTTCAGAAATTTGATCCGTACCTAAATGTGGATCCTGGAACCATGAGTCCTTTTCAACATGGTGAAGTTTATGTGCTGGATGATGGGGCAGAAACGGATTTAGACCTCGGCCATTATGAGCGATTTACCCACTCCGAACTCACCCAGTTTAATAATCTTACCAGTGGGCGCGTTTATCTGACCGTGCTAGAGAAAGAGCGTCGGGGTGATTATTTGGGTAAAACTGTGCAGGTGATCCCTCACGTGACCGATGAGATTAAAAAGAGGGTAACCGAGTTAGGCGAGCAAAGTGGAGCAGATGTGGTGATTACTGAGATTGGCGGTACCACGGGCGACATTGAAGGGCTCCCATTCCTAGAAGCCATCCGTGAATTTGGCCTAGAGTGCGGTCGGGACAACGCGATTTTTGTGCATGTTACTTACGTCCCTTATATCAAGGCTGCAGGCGAACTGAAAACCAAGCCTACGCAGCAATCAGTTGCCAAGCTGCGAGAAATTGGCATTGCGCCTGATATCCTGATTTGCCGTACTGAAAAGCCCATTAATGAGGAGATGCGTAAAAAGATTTCGCTTTTCTGTAATGTGCCTCTAGAGGGAGTAATTGAGGAAATTGACGTGGAGCATTCCATTTACGAAGTCCCCCTTATGCTGCAACGAGAGAAGCTGGATGAGCTCGTCTGTCAAGAACTCGGACTGGAGACCCCACCTGCTGATATGAGCAACTGGCAGGATGTTATCAAACGTATTATTGAACCGCAGCACAAGGTTCGTATTGGAGTGATAGGGAAATACATAGACTTGCAGGATGCTTACAAAAGCGTCTACGAAGCGGTTACTCATGCTGGTGGGGCCAACGATTGCGCCGTCGAGGTGGTGCGTGTGGATTCGGAGGATATTGAACGTGATGGTGCTGCTGCACTTTTAGGCGAACTGTCAGGTATTCTAGTACCTGGAGGCTTTGGGGAACGTGGGATTGAAGGCAAAATTCTTGCCGCGCAATACTCTCGCGAAAATAATATCCCCTATCTCGGCCTTTGCCTAGGTATGCAGGTTGCCTGCATTGAATTTGCGCGGCATGCCCTTGGGTTGAAGGAGGCACACTCTGCAGAGTTTGCCCCCAAGACCCCCCACCCCATCATCGCCCTTCTTGACGAACAGCAGAATGTGACTGAGATGGGGGGTACCATGCGCTTAGGAGCGCAGGCCTGTACGCTCGCACCCGGAAGCAAGGCTGCCGAACTCTATGGCACTGAGAATATCAATGAACGCCATCGGCACCGTTTTGAGTTCAACAACGTCTATCGAGAAAAGTTTGAAGCCAAAGATTTTGTCTTTAGTGGCACCTCCCCGGATGGAGACCTCGTGGAGCTTATTGAACTCAAGGGGCACCCGTACTATATGGCCACCCAGGCTCACCCGGAATTCAAGAGTAAACCTGTGCAAGCCCACCCTCTCTTTGCCGGATTTATTAAGGCTGCACACGAACGTGCAAACGGCAATTAGCCGTGACTTACCAGCAAGCCATCGATTGGCTGTACGATCTGCGTTTACTGGGTTCCAAGTTCGGTTTGGAGAATCCACGCCAGCTTGCCGCCCTTGCCGGACACCCTCAGGAGGGCCTCAAGGTCATTCACGTTGCAGGCACTAACGGTAAAGGTTCGGTTTGTGCCATGTTGGAAAGCATTTACCGCGCTGCGGGATATAAGACAGGTCTATTCACTTCCCCTCATTTGGTCAGTTTTCGAGAACGTATTCAGGTGAACCGTGAATTGGTTTCCGAGGAGGATATAGTTCGGCAAGTTGTTAAAATGCAAATGCGATTACAGCAGTTCCAAAAGGATGAAACGCCCACTTTTTTCGAGGTTATCACCGTGATGGCCCTTGAACAATTTTCCTTGGAAAAATGCGATGTGGTTATTCTGGAAACGGGATTGGGGGGTCGTCTGGATGCTACCAATATTGTTAACCCAGTTGCTTCTGTCATCACTTCCATAGCGCTGGACCACCAGCAACACCTTGGTGAGACACTTGCTCAAATTGCCACTGAAAAAGCTGGCATCATAAAAAGCCGAGTTCCAGTTTTCAGTACATTCCACCAGCCGGAGATTGGCAACATTTTCCGGAAAATTTCTGCGGATAAAAAAGCCCCGTTTGAACTTATCGAAACGGAAGCGGACACCTGTATGGAGGGGAAACATCAGCGACAAAATGCTGCACTTGCCCATGCTACAGTTCTTGGTCTACAGAGTGTTTTCCCGGTTAAAGATCACGTTATTGTCGAAGGACTAGCTAATGTACATTGGGCGGTTCGAGGCCAAACTTTTGAAAATGAAAATCAAAGGATTTTGATTGATGCTGCACACAACCCTGCTGGGGCTGAAGCCCTGTGTCACATGCTACAGGGAAAAATTACCAGTCAACGACCAACATTCTTGATCGGAATGTTGGCTGACAAAAACTGGGAGTCGTTCGTAAACAAAATCTTATCCGTGGCAGATAGGGTCGTGTGTGTGCCGGTTAGTAGTGAGCGAGCATTGTCGCCTTGCCAAATTGCTGAGAAATGTCGCCAGCATTGCGCACAAGTTATAGAGGCTAAATCTTTGGAGGAAGGATTGGAAAAGGTTAAAGACGATCCATTTGTAGTTGTTACTGGATCATTTTATTTGGTTGGTGAAGCACTGGAGGCACTGGGCCTTACAGATGCGGTTGGAGAACGCGGGCTAAACGAATGGACGATGTCAAAGCAATAACCTTTGATGTTGGAGGCACTTTAATTGAACCCTGGCCCTCTGTCGGGCATGTATATGAGCAGGTTGCCTCACGACATGGTGTACGGGTTAACCCTGAAGAGTTGACGCGGCGTTTTGTAGTCGCTTGGAATCGGAAGGAGAATTTCTCTTATACAAAGGCCGATTGGGCGGCTTTGGTTGATAATACATTCATTGGCCTAACGACTATTCTGCCGAGTCAGAGTTTTTTTGAAGAACTGTATTCCAGATTTTCTGAACCGGATTGTTGGCATATGTATGGAGATGTAATCCCGACACTGACTACATTGAATGAGCGCGGTGTGCGTTTGGCCGTAATATCAAACTGGGACATTCGTTTAAGACCATTGCTGGAGGTGATTGGCTTGGCCGATTGGTTTGAGTCAATCCATGTCTCCTCAGAAATTGGGAAAATTAAGCCAGATCTTGGAATTTTTCAGGCCGCGATTAATTCAATTGGACTTCCCGCGTCTCAAATCCTCCATGTTGGTGATAGTGAATTAGAAGACTATCAGGGCGCTCAGGCAGCCGGAATGAAAACGCGATGGCTCTGCAGAAATGGAAATGCTTCTTCAGATTACACTATAAATTCATTAGTATCCCTCATTTAAAAAGAGCCAAATAGGCACACTAATATATGTGCCAAAAATTCCCGTTTCTAGATAGTTTCGTTGTTATATCCGTCATATAACCCATTTTCGCGTAAAAAAACGACAATTATTGGTTCGTCCGTGGTGGCATGGATTCTGATATTAACAGGTCAGTGTTTGAGTCCTATCAAGGGTTTCAATCGGATTTAATAACAAGCTGAGGAGCCTGTGGCGGGGCGGTTCGGCTGAAAATAAACACCGCCTTAAAAGGGAATAAAAATGAACACATTGAGCATCTGGAATCCGATCCACGAGATGGATGAATTGTTTCACAACCGACTAGCCTCTGTGCTGGGAGGTGAGGATATGCAGTCGGTGGCATGGTCGCCGATAGTGGATATTGAGGAAACCGAACAGAACTACGTGATTCGCGTTGAATTGCCAGGTTTGGACAAGAATATGGTTAAGGTCGTAGTAGAGAATGGAGTACTGACCTTGTCGGGTGAGCGCGATCTGAAACGTAAAGTGGAGGGGAAAATCTTTCACCGAGTTGAGCGGTCACATGGCATCTTTAGCCGCAGTTTTACGCTGCCTGAAGATGTGGATTCTGAAAGTGTAGTGGCCAACTTCAAGGATGGCTTACTGGACATCCACGTGGCTAAGCATGAAAAAACGCTACCGAAATCGATTGAAGTGCGTGTGGAATAAACGCACCCACCGGGGAGATTAAGCTCCCCGGTGGCGGAATTTTTAACAACCAAAGAGAAAGGCGCGGAAGATGATGGATAAACTGACACAAAAATCGCAGGAGGTTTTGCAGGCAGCACATGAACTGGCGCAACAACGGGCGCATCAAGAACTAGATGGTCCGCATCTGGCATTGGCTTTGGTGAGGCAGTCAGATTCAATTGTCCCAAAGTTACTTCAGCGCGTGGGCACGCATTTGAGGGCCTTGGAATCGGATCTAAATTTGGAACTGGATCGTCGTGCGAAAGTGGAGGGTGTTAGTTCAAGCGATTTGTTTATGAGTCGCGATTTAAAGAAGACGTTCGATGTGGCTGCCAAGGAGGCCAAAAAACTTTCTGATGAGTTTCTCAGTGCAGAACATTTACTGCTGGGTCTACTGTCACATGGCGGAACGTTGAAGAAAATTTTCAAGAAGTACGGATTGGAACGCGGTGTGTTGCTGGAGAAAATGAATGAGATTCGCGGAGCGCACCGGGTTACCGATCAAAACCCTGAAGATAAGTTTGAGGCGCTGGATAAATACAGCAAGGATCTCACTGAACTGGCCCGAGAGGGCAGGATTGACCCGGTGATTGGTCGCAACGACGAGATTCGCCGTGTCATGCAGGTATTGACACGACGCACCAAGAATAACCCGGTTCTTATTGGCGAACCGGGTGTGGGGAAAACGGCGATTGCCGAAGGTTTGGCCCGACGTGTGGTGAGCGAAGATGTGCCGGACTCGCTGAAGGGTAAGCGCATTGTGGCAATGGACCTGGGGTCCATGATTGCGGGTGCGAAATACCGTGGTGAATTTGAAGACCGATTGAAGGCGGTCCTCAAGGAAGTGACGGCTTCCGAGGGGCAGATTATTCTTTTTATAGATGAGCTGCACACGATTATTGGTGCAGGTAATGCAGAGGGTTCGGCAGATGCGGCCAACATGCTCAAACCACAGTTGGCCAGAGGAGAGCTGCGATGTATTGGGGCGACGACGCTCGATGAGTATCGCAAACACATTGAAAAGGATTCCGCCTTGGAAAGGCGTTTTCAGCCGGTGATGGTCGATGAGCCGACAGTGGAGGAAACTATCGCGATATTGCGTGGTCTGAAGGAAAGGTACGAGGTGCATCACGGCATTCGAATTCAGGACAAGGCACTGGTAAATGCAGCACAACTTTCCAACCGTTACATCTCCGACCGGTTTTTGCCCGACAAGGCGGTAGACCTGATGGACGAGGCAGCCTCACGCTTGCGTATGGAGCTGGATTCCATGCCCGTGGAGATTGATCAGTTGGAGCGTCAGATCTTGCAGTTGGAGATTGAAGAGATGGCGCTTAAGAAGGAAAAGGACGCTGATTCAAAGGAACGTTTGGCGAATTTGAAGAAACAGCTAGCAAACCTCAAGGAACGTGCTGCCCAGCTCAAGGGCCAATGGCAGGATGAGAAGGCAGCAATTGATGCCGCCAGCATCATCAATGGCCATCTTGAAGAAGCGCACCGCGAGCAGGGAAATGCCGAGCGGGCAAGTGATTTGTCGACTGCTGCGGAAATCCAGTACGGTCGTATCCCGGAACTGGAAGAGAAACTGGCTGCTGCCGAAAAGGCGATTCATGAGCAGAACGGGAACCGGTTGCTCAGTGAAGAGGTGACCGAGGAGGATGTTGCCCGCGTGGTGGCATCGTGGACGGGTATCCCCGTGAGCCGTATGCTGGAAGGTGAGCGGGATAAACTGGTACGTATGGAGGAGCGCTTGCACGAGCGCGTGATTGGGCAGGATGAGGCCGTGAAGGCTGTGACCAACGCCGTGCGCCGTGCGCGCAGTGGCTTGCAGGATCCCCTGCAACCGATGGGCAGCTTTATTTTTTTGGGACCTACTGGCGTGGGTAAGACTGAATTGGCAAGGGCGCTGGCGGCGTTCCTCTTTGATGATGAACAAGCAATGATACGCATTGACATGAGTGAATACATGGAAAAACACAGTGTCAGCCGTTTGATCGGTGCGCCTCCGGGTTATGTGGGACACGATGAAGGCGGTCAGCTCACTGAGTCAGTACGTCGAAGGCCCTATAGTGTAGTGCTGTTCGATGAGATTGAGAAAGCGCATCCCGATGTATTTAACGTGCTATTGCAGGTTCTAGATGACGGTCGATTGACTGATGGGCAGGGTCGTACCGTGGATTTCAGAAACACGATCATCATCATGACCAGTAATATAGGGAGCCCACTGATCAGTGAGCATTTTTCTACAGGGACAACAACTGATGAAGTTCTGCACACACAGGTCATGGACGAACTCAAACGCCAATTCCGTCCAGAGTTTTTGAACCGCGTGGATGATAGTATTATCTTTGGGAGTCTGAATAAAACACAGCTGGGTGCGATTGTGGACATTCAGTTGGATCGCGTGAACTCTCGCCTTCAGGATCAGCAACTGACTCTGGCGGTAGACGAAACCGCCCGTGAGTTTCTCGCGAAGGCGGGATTTGATCCGCAGTTCGGAGCCCGTCCACTTAAGAGGGCTATCCAACAACACTTATTAGATCCGTTGGCCTTGAAGCTTCTGGATGGCGCTTTTAAGCGTGGTGACACTATTTCAGCCAAAGCTAAAGCTGATGAAGTGGAATTTTCACTCACAGAATAATCTCGGGAACGGCAAAATAAAGGTAAGTGCGATTGAGATGAAATCTCATCGCACTTTACTTTTCAATTGATTTGAAGATGGGATTAATTTGTGAGATACATCTCTCAGCCGATGAATCTCATCAGGGGCATTTTCAAAACTTCGCTGGGGCGAAAGTATATCATGGCCATTACGGGTGCGGGCCTGTTTGGTTTTATTATCGCACACCTGATGGGCAATTTGTTGATGTTTGCAGGTCCAGCAGCGTTGAACCAGTACGCGGCCAAGCTTCATTCGATGGGGCCATTCCTCTGGGCGGCCCGGTTAGGGCTACTAGGAATGGTGGGGTTGCACATTTGGTCAGCTATCAAGCTCACCTCCGAAAACCGGGAGGCAAGGGTAATTGAATATGAAGGGGAGGTGGATCCGGTAGACGGTCACCGTAAGGACGATATTGTGACCAGATTCGCTGCGCGCACAATGATCTTTAGCGGCCTGATTATCGCCGCCTTTGCCTTTTACCATCTGGCGCATTACACGTGGAAGGTTCCGCAAATTAACGGGCTCGACGCAGACTTTGAGGCGGAGTTTTTTGTTCATGAAACTGATGGGGAAAACAATCAGACCGCCTTTGTTACGCCGCTACCTGAGGGAGCAGGCA
>CAZHJW010000102.1:5478-7935 GCA_964533265.1 uncultured Pedosphaera sp. | reverse complement strand
CCGCATACGCCCTGGCTGCCCACCAAAAAATTTCAGGGTAAGACTGGCAACATGTACAGCGACTTCGTGGCAATGGTCGATGACACCGTTGGCCAGATTCTCGGTGCACTCGATCAGGGAGGCATGGCCAAGAACACACTCGTAGTTTTCACCAGTGACAATGGGCCGGTTTGGTACGACACGGATACCAAGCGTTTTGGTCACAGTGCCACCACTCCGCTGCGTGGCATGAAGGCTGATGCCTGGGAGGCAGGTCACCGGATGCCCTTTATTGTACGTTGGCCCGGCAGGGTTAAGGCGGGTGCGGTCAGTGATGCGCTGGTTTGTCAGACTGATTTTCTGGCGACTTTTTCTGCTCTAACCAAACGCAAGCTGGCCGATAACGAGGCCGAAGACAGCGAAAATTTTCTGCCGGTTTTACTGGGTCACCGCGATATGGCGCGTCAACAGCTGGTCACCGGCACCAAGCCTACCCATATGTCCGTGCGAAATGGTTATTGGAAGTACGTTCCTTCCCTTGGCTCAGGTGGTTTTTCTGACCCGCGCCGAGTGAAGCCCGTCCCTAAAGGACCGCAAGGCCAGCTCTATAACTTGGCTGATGATATCGGAGAGACAAAGAATCTTTGGCTTGAGGAACCGGCGTTGGTGGAGGATTTCGAGAAACAGTTGGCAAATCAAAAGATTGCCGGTCGTACGCGGCCTCGCATGCAGGCTTTTTCCAATATTATTTCCAGCGCCAAGGAGATACGGACTTGGAGGCTTGATCCCGATGGCAAGAACGGTTCGTTCGGCGATTATAACATTGGCGCGTCGGGTGTGACTTTTAAGGGTAAGCCCTCGTCGAAGCTTCGCCGGTTGCTTATGGCAGATGCGAATGTAACCACTCGACATGACGAAAAGTTTCACTTCGATCCCGGAATCCTTCTTCGGTTTGGACATGGGGACGACGAGGTTCAGGTGGCTATTTGCTTTATTTGTAACAAATGGGCTTTTTATCTCAATAACCAGACGGTGAGCTACACATCCATTAAGGAGGAGCGATCCGCGGTGTTGGCTGAAGTGAAGGTCATGTTTCCCAAGGACAAAATTATTCAAGGTATCCCGAATAAATTATAATGAAATACATCCTTTTTTTGACGCTCGCTTCCATTTCATTGATCGGTGCCAAGGTGCCCCCGGAAATTGTATTGCAACCAAATATTGTGTTGATTATGGCTGATGATGTCGGCTGCGAGCCGATTGGCGCTTATGGTGGAGAACGTTGGAAGACACCCCATATCGACGCGTTGGCCAAAGGCGGTATGCGTTTTGATTATTGCTTTAGCATGCCCGTTTGCCATCCCACGCGCATTTGCCTGATGACGGGTAAATACCCTTTCCGCCTGAAATCCGGCTGGGGCAGTTTCCCTAAGGTCGAGGAGAAGAAAACAGTAGCGCAGGTGCTTAAGAAGGCTGGCTATGCTACGGCCATCGCGGGCAAATGGCAGTTGTGCCTGATGAAAAAGGATATCGAACAACCTGCACGCATGGGGTTTGATCAATGGAGTGTTTTTGGGTGGCACGAGGGCGCGCGTTTTCACGAGCCCATGATCTATGAGGATGGCCGCTTGCGCACCGATACCAAGGGCAAGTACGGGCCCAACTTATATGTGGATTTTCTCGGCCGATTTATGGAGAAAAGTAGTGAGGCCAAAAAACCCTTCTTTGCCTATTACTCCATGGCCTTGGCACATGATGTGACTGATGACATTCCCAAGCAGGTGCCTTATGTGCCGGGTAAGGATCGTTGGATGAATTATGGCGAGATGGTTGAGAGTATGGACGATATGATTGGTAAACTCGTGGCCAAGATTGACCAGCTTGGTCTGCGTAAAAACACGATCATTCTTTTCACTGGCGACAACGGCACGGCCAGGCGTTCCAAGCTACGGCATATCAAGGGTCGCAAGTACGAATATGAAGATGTCTATTCTATCCGTAACGGACAACGCGTGCCGGGAGGGAAAGGAACGTTACTCGATATCGGCACCAATGTGCCGTTGATTGCCAATTGGCCCGGTTATATTAAGGCCGGAAGTCATGATGATGCACTCGTGGATTTTAGTGACTGGCTACCGACCTTGGCAGAGCTTGGCGCAACTAAAGTCGGCCACAAGATCGACGGGATTAGTTTCGCACCCAAATTATTTGGGCTCTCAGGCAGCAAATGGAAAGAGAGGTCCTTTGCCTTTTCCGAAAGCAAAAGCGGCAAGGCTTGGGTGCGTACCCAACGCTATAAGCTTTATAATAATGGCCAACTTTATGACGTGCAAAAGGATGGCATGGAGAAGAAGCCGATCAAAAATGTGGCTGAGTCCCTGATTAAGGAGCGCGCCGCTTTACAGGCTGCATTCAATAAAGTGGGCTATAAGATAGGGAAATAAGATTTCAACCTTTTCTGAGTCCATTAAGTGCCTG
>CAZHJW010000102.1:0-5378 GCA_964533265.1 uncultured Pedosphaera sp. | reverse complement strand
AGTGCGAAAGGTACTGCTGTCATTGAGCTGAGCGGGTCGTTTGTGTAGAAAAGTTCTTCATCATTTTGATCCCGTATGGAAATGCGTCCGTCTTCGGCTTTAACCTTGCCTAATTGTTTTTCGGCGCCGTCCTCAATTTTCCATCCGTAATCGCGTTTGCCTATTTTGCAAATCAGTTTCTCTTCGCTGCCTTCCAATTTCCAATCACCATCTTCCTGTTTTTGGAAGGTAAATAAAGTCTCCTTCTGGGTTGCATCCTTGATTTGAAACTTGGGTGAGTTTCCCGTTACATAAGCCAATGCTTTGTCAGCAGAATCCTTTGCTTTATATTTGCCGTTTTCAGTAAAATTTATGCGGGCAATTTCTTGTTCATTGCCATCCACCAGTTTTAATCCGTCGATTTTAAATTTAAGTGAAAAAGCAGTCGTGCCACCGGGTTTCTTGAATTTAATTTTTTCAGTAGTCGGTGCGGCAGGAATTGTGTTGTCGGAAGTTTCTGGCATTTGAGGTCCCACGTTGCTTGTTGAGGGTCCTGCGGGTTCTTTCTTGGAGCAGGCTGTGGTGAGTAGTATCAACAAAGTAAAGATTCCCGCAGTGGTTCTAGTGATACTTTGTAGTGGTCTAACAGAAATAGAGTGGAAGATGTTTAAGTGCATCGCAATGGTTTGGGTTTATGAGGTTGGTTTCAATGATAGGGTTTGGTGGCGAATTCTGAGTGAACTACATTTTTGTGTATCAATTTTTCAGCCCAATGGCGGTCTTAAGCCAGCTTAACGGCTGCTTCTTTTTTATGGGATAGATATTTTTATCTGAATTTCCCAATCGCATCCGCTTAAGTGCTTTTACACGGAAAGGGTTTTCATTGAACCCGTTGGCAGTATTTCTTTTAAATTTCGCGTATGTGAGGGGCTTTACGCCAAATAATTCCGGTTGGGTGCTCCAGTATTGTACAGGAGCATATTGTTGAGTTGCCGGATGGAAAATCCAGTCGTTTAATTTATGTTCAAAATCCTCCTCGGTTGCCATTAATTCATCGACCGCCTTGAAGTCGCCGCCAAAGTTTCTCCAATACAGATATTTCCTTTTGCGCGCCAATTTCATGGCTTCGTCGGTTTCTGTTGAAAGCTCTTCACCATTAAAAGCGAGTGAATAGCGTAATGGATCAGGCCAGCGGTTAATAGTGGGATGCTGGACAACCGTGTTATTTGTCTTCCATTGGCCGCGGACGATCTGCGCTGATGATCCATGGTCGAAAAATTCAGTTTCAATGTAATTGAAAGGCAGGTCGTATTGGCTGAGGAGAAATTCCAGTACGAAATCATCAGGTAGATTATTATTTTTACGGGCATGCCGGCTCCACACTTCAGCCAGCGGTGCGTGCGAACGGTTCAACATTAAGACGCCAGTACTAATAGGTCGGCTTGTTCCCATTGGGAAAGTAGAGGTTAAGGGAGCTGCCCATTCTTCTGGAATGGGAGAAAGTAATCGGCATTCCACATCCAGCCAGAGAACAGTTCCAAAGCGCTTGATTGCATCGTGGATGAATTCCACCTTACGGTCCCATGTGTCGATCAGTGATTGTGACTTATCGATTTGGACAATGTGAAAGGGGTAGCCGAAACGGCTGCAATCCGCTCTTAGATCTGTGGCAAAATGTGCGAAGTCCGGAGTGTAAAATGAGATGACAGTGAAACGGCTCAACTTCCTTCCATATCCGTTTCAAACCCTTCATCACCTTCAAATTCGGTAGCTCCACCGTCTGCTTCAGTGAAATCATCCGAATCGTGTCCCCTGTAATCGTCTGCTTCGCTGTAACCGCCTTCTCCGTGACCGTAGTGTGGTCGGTGGTGGTAGGAGCCCCATCCATCATAATAACAGTAACCATAGAAATAAGGGCTGTAATGATGGTTTTGGTATTCGGTCCGCCCAGAGCTTTTCAGGCAGTTGACGCAGAGGGTGCGATTATCTTGTAGCACAGTGCCATGTTTTTGGCATATCTGCTTGCCGCATTGTCCGCACTGTAACACACCAGCCATTTCACAGGTATGTTTGAATAGAAACCCGGCGCGTTCGGCGCATTGTTGGTGGACGCTCATGACTGTGTGCCTTTCGAGGAATTTAAAACGTGATACAGGCTTAAAAATAATTTAGCTGAAAAACCGGTGATTGAATCCATTGCGTTCGGATCCATCGGCATGTCATTCCATGCTCCCTGAATGTCCTGACTCATCTTTACCTTGTGGCGTAGCTTGGTGGGGCTGGTAATGGCCACCAGGCTTATTTCTCCATCTTTTGCATCGATTTTTTTTAATTTTGCCCCTTCGGGTAACTGGATCATTTCCTCGATTTTCGCTACCGCCTTGGGAACATCGGGATAGCGTTTATCCTTGTACCGGAGACGGAGAGTTGCCAGCCATTGGATTCGCTTTCTGGCCTTGAGTTTGGTTTTCGTTTTGCCGCTTCTGGCACGATAGGGGAAGTGTTCTCCATAGGCGTCCACCTTTTCAGTTAAACCAAAGTCGAACTTGGTTCCGTCGATAAACCTTCCGCTAAGCTGCAGGAATTGATCTGCAGTGTTAATGCTGTTCCAAGTGGACTGGCCGGTTTTTCCTGTCTCTACTCCGGCCGGGTTGGTCGTGGCATCTCTCAGGTTAATTGTTGTATCGATCGTGCTGCCGCTTTCGATGTCTGCTGATAGCAGGCTGACCAGTCTATCGCAGGTCAGGTATCGGTGGTCTGGGAAATCATCCTTCTCAAACTGCTTCTTCTTGGAGTGCGCCCATATGGCAAATCCGATGCCCCCAGCAAGGATAACAAATGCAATATACATGAATACGCCTTGGGCCGCGCACAAGCACATCGAACAACACGCCGCTGCTATGCTGACGTAGCAAAGGGTCTTCCATTTTTTAACCTGTGCTTCAGCCTCCCTGTCCATGACGCCCAAGGCTTTGAGATCGGCGATCAACTCTTCTGCCGGTTTGGCCGATTTATAGACGCCATCTATGTGGAGCGATTGATTTCCGGGTTGAGAGGGTTCACTCATAAGGCAATAGAATCCAATTAGCGGGTTTGAGTTGTGGCTGGTATAGTATGCACAAGCAAAATTTGCAGGATTAATCCCTGCAACGCATTGGGTGACTAACACTCACCGGTGCACATCTTTATGTCCAACATTAAATATCGGCAAATATAGCGTAAATTGTTATTAATTCTGGTGTCCGGTGTCTGGTCTTTCACTCATCTACATTTCTTTTGATCGTTTTCCAGCTCCCAAGGGGGCAGCGACTCATATAGCTGCATTTGCCGATGCATTGGGTGCAGAGTTTGGTGACCTTGAGCTTGTGACCTTGCCAGGTCGCGAGGGTTTCCCCGTGCCGGAAATGCGGGGAGTCCGACATTTCGAATTACCTGCACAAGGTGCGAATATCATTACGCGTGCGATGGCCTTTCGGGCGGAGTTGGGTAGATGGTGGAGCAATCGCCGGGCAAATATTGTACATGTGCGATCTATTTATGAAGGATATCCTCTGGCGAAGCGCAAGGCGGACGTATGTGACTATTATGTATATGAGGTCAATGGGCTTCCTTCAATTGAGTTGAAATATCACTATCCTGAGGTGGATGAAGATGATGAATTACTCCGTAAGTTGCGCCGGCAGGAGCAAGTGTGCCTCGATGCAGCTGATCTGATTATCACGGTTAGTGAAGTAAATGCTGCCTGTCTGCAGTCTCGTGGGGTTCGGCCCGAGCGGATTCGGGTGATTCCCAATGGAGTGGATACAGATCTTTTTCATTGGCAAAAACCGCAGCTTGCGAATGGGAAACCACTAAAGATTTTGTATACTGGCACCATGACGCGTTGGCAGGGAGTGCATCAAGCTATTGAAGCATTGCAACTGTACCGGCGTGATTCACCCGCAGAATTGGTTTTGGCTGGGCCATGTCGCCCGCACGAACGTAAGGCACTTCACCGTACTATCGACCGGCTTGATATGGCTCGTTACGTGAAGTTACTTGATCCGGTGGGCCAACGTGAGTTGGTTGATCTAATTCATAGTAGTGATGCGGTGTTGGCACCATTGCCTCCCAATGATCGTAATCTGGAGCAAGGATGTTGTCCTTTGAAAGTGATTGAAGCCATGGCCGCCGGGACACCATTGATTGCCAGTGATATGCCTGTTGTTAGCACTTTGGCGGGTAATGGTAACGAGGCACTACTGGTTAGACCCGGTTCGGCGAAGGCGATTAAGGATGGGTTGTTGCGTTTGCGCGAAGACCCCACCTTAGGACAGCGTCTCAGTCAAAAGGCTCGTGCGCGTGTGGAAAAGCAATTCACTTGGTCGCATGCCACCACGAGTCTTTTGGATTCATATCGTGGCTTGCTGTGCTAGTTTTAGAAGATTGAACGGATTGTCGTTTCCAACGCTTTCTCTTCGTGGGCAGCAGTGAAATGTTCCTCGATGGATTTACGGGCTGCATTCTGCATTTTGCTGCGTTCTGCTAGAGGCAGAACCAGCGTTTCCTGGATTGCAGCTCCCAGATGGTTTAACTGGTTTTTGGATAAGATGACTCCGTTTTCGCCGTGAGTGAGTACTTCGGGGATGCCTCCGGCATCACTGGCCAATACCAGATTTTTACAGGCCATTGCTTCAAGCAATGAGTTTGGCATGCCATCCCAAACTGATGGCTGTAATACCAGATCACAAAGGTGCAGGTGCGCAGCTACATCGGTTGGTGATTCCAGATGACCGGTGCTGAGGATGCGTTCAGCTGTTTCTTCATCTTCAGCGGCAAACGCTGACAAGGCCGATTGCTCACGCGCCCGAATTTCGCCGATGACCAGCAGGCAGGCAGGGCGCCATCGGCGTACTTCGGCAAGTGCGGCGGGCAAAAAGGGCAACCCTTTTTTGTGACGCAACTCTCCACTGAACCCCAGGACCACTTCATCTTTTTGAATACCCAGATTTTCCCTTAGCGAGATATCCGGCTTGCCGGGGGAAAAAGTTTCCAAGTCCACCACGTTGGGTAAAATTGAAACCTCAAAACCCTCACCACTGATGAGACGAATTTTGGCCGCCAGCTCAGCCGAGACGCTGGTGACTGCGGTAGCTCCCTCGAGTGTCCATTTGAGCCGTGCAAAATCACCGGGAGGAAACATGAGTTGATCCACATCGTTACCTCGGGCGCTGACAATAGATTTCAAGTTCGCCCGGCGGGCAAACATCACCGCCAGAAAGCCAGCGGGCTGGAGGTAATGTCCCCATGTGACATCAAACTGATTCTCAACATGGAGCCAGTCCATGACATTGAGTGAATGTTGCAGGGTAAGGTCCCAGTTGGAAAAACGTCCCATCCGGTGAAGTGTGATGCCCTCG
>CAZHJW010000101.1:3095-8040 GCA_964533265.1 uncultured Pedosphaera sp. | reverse complement strand
CCCATCCAAATCCGCAGAATATAACCGTCGCGGCGACGCCCACCACCCAGCCGCGACGGTTTCCCTTTTAATAGGCTTTCTTTTATCCCGTGGATGGGGTCATCATCCGACCATCATGATTGCAATGGACGCAGAATTTGAAATGGCCGCGCTCATTGCCTCGATCCTCTTTGGTATCGGTGCAGCCCTTTGGTTCTGGCTGGAACTACACTAAAAAACCGGAGCCCTTTTGCAGACTCCGGCTATAAAGCCTGAAGCTAAAGACAAGAAGATACCTACTTCTTCTCCACCACCCAAATATTGCGGTAACGCACCGGATTACCATGGTCCTGTAAGTGCAAGTAACCCGGTTCGGGGCCTTCAGGCAACGGACTGGCAGTGGTGCGCTTGGGCAACTTCACGTTGTCGTGAATCTTCACGCCATTGTGCAGGACCGTCATGCGTGCATCCTCCATCTTCTTGCCATCCTTGAATTTGGCAGCGGTAAACTCGATGTCATAGGTCTGCCAAGAAAGCGGCGGATAGCACATGTTCAGGTCCGGTGCCTTGATGCTGTAGATACCACCGCACTCATTATTCCTGCCTTCCAATCCAAAAGAATCGAGCACCTGCACCTCATACCGGCCCTGCAAATAGCAACCACTATTACCGCGCCCCTGGCCTCGTGCCTTGGGCTTGAACGGGAGAAAGAACTCAATGTGCAATTTGTGACTGCCAAAGCGCTGGATACTGTCAGCCCGAGGAATCAGGAGCTTGTCTTCACTGAGCTTGGCATTCTTGAACTTGTCGACCGAAGTCCCGTCAAACAAAACAACTGCGCCCTTGGGCGGTTTAGAGCCCATGGTCGGGCTTTTTCGGATGACCTTTTTCAAATCGTGTGATTTGTTGCCATCCCGCCAGGCCGTCAATTTGCCTCCCTTGATTTTGACCTCATACTCGTTAGTATCCGGATCAGTGAAAATCATTTTATTTCCATCACTCTTAATGGTGAAAGGCAGTTTCTCCCCTTGATCCCAACCGTCTCCAGGAAGCCCTCCCATAAACCCAACCCCCCGAAACTTGCCATCTCCAAGTGCGATAATATTCAGACCCACCTTCTCTCCCTCGGCATTTTCTCCAGTGTATTCGCCCTGAATGACAAAGTCCTTTCCGGCCGCCTTGGGGCTCAACAACGCGTCACCTTTTTCTGCGGCAAATACAGGAATTAAGGATATAATGAGTGCAATAAGTAAGATTTTTTTCATGAGTAAAATGGGGCTGCCACAGACAGTAACAATCTCCCTTGAGGGGTCAAACCACAATACTATCGTATACCTGACAGAAATGCAGATGGTCATCGCTAAATATTTCCCGTAGATTTTGCCAGTGAACCTGTCGAGGGATTCCAAGGTATATGTCGCTGGTCACCAAGGCATGGTGGGTCGCGCTCTTTGCCGGGCACTAGAGGAAGCCGGCTTCGCCAATATTTCCGGTCAAACACATGCGGAGCTCGATCTACGTGAAAAAGATGCCACCCAATCCTATCTTAGAGCAGAACAACCTGATGTCATTATCATTGCTGCAGCCAAAGTGGGGGGCATTGACGCTAACCGAACCCAACCAGCCGATTTCCTTCTCGAGAATCAACAGATTCAAACCAACCTGATTCAAGGAGCACATCAGTACGGAGTATCCAAACTCCTCTTTCTCGGAAGTTCTTGCATGTATCCGCGTCTGGCCGACCAACCTATGCAAGAGGATTCACTCTGTAATGGCCCTCTGGAACCCACCAATGAAGGCTATGCCACAGCCAAGATTGCGGGCTGGAAATTGTGCCAAGCATACCGGAATCAGTATGGCTGTGATTTCATTACCGCAATCCCCACCAATCTTTATGGCCTTTATGACCACTATGAACCGGGCCGATCCCACGTTATCCCCGCTTTGATTTCAAAGTACCACCAGGCCAAAGCCGATAATGAACCAGCTGTCACTAACTGGGGAACAGGAAGCCCTCAACGCGAATTCCTGAATGTAGATGATGCAGCCGCGGGCTGTGTACACCTATTGGACCACTACAGCAGCACCGAACCCATTAATATTGCCGGAGGCACCGAGTTTACCATTCGAGATCTTAACGAAAAGGTGGCCGAGCTGACCGGTTACTCCGGTGAAGTAAAATGGGACACCGAAAAGCCTGATGGTATGCCTCGTAAATTACTTGATGGCTCACGCCTGCAAGCAATGGGTTGGAAACCAAAGATCGATTTCGAAGCCGGCCTGAGCCAGGCCTATGAGGACTACCTCGAACGCGTAATCTGATCTCGTGCTGCCTCAACCATCTCTACAATCAGATCTCTAAAAGAGGTTTTCGGCTCCCATCCCAGCACTGCTTTCGCCTTTGACGCATCCCCGATCAAGCGACTGGGCTCCTTTTTCCGCTTAAAAGAGTTGTCACTCACTAAGTAGTCTTCCCAGTTCAAGCCAACGGTTTCAAAGGCAATCTCCACCACATCCTGCACTGAGCGTGTTTGGCCGGAGGCAAAAATATAGTCATCAGGTTGATTGGTCTGCAATGAAAGCCACATGCCTTGGACTATATCACGTGCGTCAGTCCAATCCCGCTCCATGGAGGTGTCTCCCAATCTTAATTCTTTTTCTTTCCCAGCTAAAATTGCCGCGGCACCGAGGCAAATTTTTTGTGTCACAAAGTTAGCACCACGACGAGGAGATTCATGATTGTAGAGAAATCCATTCACCGCAAATAGACCTTCCTCACGGGCTTTATGGACACTCATTGTCGCCTCCATTTTGGAGACTCCATATGGGTTAACCGGATTGAAAGGGGTGGCTTCTTTCTGTGGTGTCTCTGCTGCATCACCAAACACCTGACAGGAGGAGGCAAAAAAGAAACGGGTACCCGGCACTTCAGTTTGAGCACATTGCAAAAGGTTTTCAGTCCCCTGCACGTTCACCTTCATGGTGCCATCACTATCGGCTTCACTCTCGTCGACATGTGATTGTGCAGCGAGGTGGTAAATTTCATCTGGTTGAGCCTGCTGAATGGCCACTCTGACCTGCTCAGACTCGGTGATATCACATTCATCACGACGCCATCCATGCACCTGATACTTTTTGCTCTCAAGTAGTTGGCGCAAATACCAACCATCCTGTCCTGTGATACCCGTGATTAACGCGCTCTTCGCCACGCAGAGAAACTCATTTTCAAGACAACTCATTGCAAGTCCAATTGGTTCACTACTTGCACTAACTACACTTTGCATCATACTCACGCCCATGCGCACCTCCGGTACCAGCGGGTCTATCATAACCTGTGCTATTTCAATAACCCTCGGCCTTGGCTGTGGGGAAAACCAGCCCCCCTCCTCGCCACCCAACCCAAAGAGTGGCAAGGATACAAACGCAACAACAACCTCCACCGTGGACCCAAAAAACCAAACCGGACACAAACATACCAACCGGCTCATAAACGAAAAATCGCCGTATCTGCTCCAACATGCACACAATCCGGTAGACTGGTTTCCATGGGGCAAAGAGGCCTTTGAGAAAGCCAAAAAGGAGGGTAAACCCGTGTTTCTATCCATCGGTTACTCCACATGCCACTGGTGCCACGTGATGGAACGGGAGAGCTTTGAGAATGAAGAAGTAGGAACTTTACTCAACAAACATTTTGTTTGCATCAAGCTGGATCGCGAGGAACGACCTGATATTGACAAGATTTACATGACCTTTGTTCAGGCCACCACTGGCGGAGGCGGGTGGCCCATGAGCGTCTTTATTACACCGGATCAAAAACCGTTTTTCGGAGGCACCTATTTTCGCAAACCAGATTTTATGAATCTTTGTGAACGCGTAAACCAGCTGTGGAATGACAAAGAAATGAGAACTAAGCTGGAGGGAGACGCCAACCGAGTAGCAGAAGAACTGGCCAAAATATCTATGAGGAAACCTGCCCCCGATGCCAAACTCCATCAAGGTATGATCACCAATGCCGTGGAACAAATCAAAACCACCTACGATCCTCGATTTGGCGGTTTTGGTCGTGCCCCCAAATTCCCCCGACCTGCCGAGCCCATCCTCGTACTTTGGCAATCGGCACGAAATAAAAATAAGGATGGAATCGGCATGGTTACCCATACCTGTGACCAAATGGCCGCTGGAGGCATTTACGATCAAATTGGCGGAGGCTTTGCACGCTACTCAGTAGATGAGAAATGGCTGGTCCCACACTTTGAAAAGATGCTCTATGACAATGCTCAACTCATTCATCTCTATCTGGATGCCTACCTAGTGAGTGGCGATGAAAGACATGCGAACGTGGTTCGTGATATTATCCGTTATCTGAAACGAGATATGACCCATAAGAATGGCGGATGGTATTCTGCTGAAGATGCCGACAGCGAAGGCCAAGAAGGAAAATTCTACTGTTGGACCAAAAAACAACTGGAAGAAATTCTGACAGAAGAAGAATCCAAGCTGGTCGTCCATCATTACGGAATCACAGAAGAAGGCAACTTCGAAGATCACAGCCACCCTGACCCTCTGAAAAACCTAAATGTCCTAAGCATAGTCGATCTCAAAATTACCGATGAAGAGAAAGCTATGCTGATCACCATTAAAAGAAAAATGGATGGCGTCAGGAGCAAACGTGTCCGTCCCCATTTGGACGACAAAATACTATCCAGCTGGAACGGCTTGATGCTCGGGGCAGTCGCTCGTGCATACGCCGTTCTTGGAGACAAGGAATACCTCATGAATGCTGAGGCAAACTACAATTTTATCCTTAAGGAACTTTGGGATTCAAAAACAAAAACTATGTACCACCGTTGGCGTGGCGGTGAACGCGATAATGTTCAATTACTCGATGCTTACGCGTTTCAACTCGATGGAACACTCCATCTCTATGAAGCTACCTTGAAAGCTAAATACCTTGAGCAGGCAGTAA
>CAZHJW010000101.1:0-2995 GCA_964533265.1 uncultured Pedosphaera sp. | reverse complement strand
TATCGGGTGGTTGTTGCCGGAAACCCTGAAGACGAAAAATTTCAAAAAGCACTGCATGCCGTACACAACCAGTACCAGCCTAACCGTGTTTTGATTGGCAACCATGGACCTGTCGAGAAATTTGCCAAAAAGCAAACACCAGAGGAAAACGGTTCTCCCTTGGTTTACGTTTGCTCAGGCAGTGCCTGTCAAATTCCTACCATCAATCCCAAGGACTTTCAGGCATACTTAAAGCCAAATCCGCCCCTCTCGCAGGATAATACAAAACAAGAATAACAACCCACAAATCGGTTGGTTAGAACCCATTATTGTGATAGCTTGTCTGGGGAGGAAAATGGAATGGACAAAAAGCAGAGCCTAAAAACTACCATCACAGTTATTATCGCAATAGCACTCGTCGGAGGGGGTGTCTACTTTGGGATAAGTCAGGCCAAAAAGGGGGCTAAATGTCCTTTTTGCGGAAAATACTTTCCGCATGGGAACATCATGGGCCACAAACTCCGTTGCCCTCAAAATGACACCGATCTTACTCCTCGAAGCGGCGATCAAGCCAAGTAAGTGAGCGCAGGCTCAGATGTAATACATCTCATTATCGCGTCCGGTTGCCTCAAGCAACTGCGCAAAGGTAATTTTGTCAGCCTCACGATTCACTGAATCCCGAAGCTTTGCCCATGCCACACGCAAAGGTTCTGGGCACTGCTGATCGGACAGTGCCGGCGTATCCAAAACCTGCCCATCAACCGCCCTCCACACATCACCCAAAGTAATCTCCTCCGGGACTCGGGCCAAACGGTATCCGCCCTGTTTGCCACGGGCACTATCCACTATTTTAGCACTCTTCAATTCGATTAAAATCTGAACAAGAAAATTAGCGGAAGTCCCTGATGCCAAGGCTAAATCCTCTACTTTACGAGCCGGCCCATCAATGGGATGTGCCGCCAGTTCCAAAATAGCCCGGGCTGCATAATCAGTTTTTACCGAAAGCTTCACGCCCTCAAATTACCCACAGTCCATCACTTAGCCAACGGAATTCTTGGCCCATAACGCTCCAACCGTTATAAACGTGCCCGACAGAGACATGCCGTTCCCACAATATTATTTCCCGCATGAATCGTAACGACATCCAGAACACACTGGATGAGAAATCGGTCAGACTGTCGAAGGCGCTAGGACAGAATCTCCTGCATGACCAAAACGTTCTGCTCCGTATCGCCAAGGCAGCTGAGTTGCAGCCCGATGATCACGCCCTGGAAATTGGCCCCGGCCTAGGGGGTCTCACCGAACACCTGCTCCCAGCAGTAAATGAACTCACCGCTATCGAAAAGGACAAACGTCTGGCCGCACATCTTCGTGATCGGTTTAAGGATCAAAAGAACTTTCGACTCATTCACCATGATGCACTCAAATATTTTGAAAATAATGAAGTCGACTGGAGTGATTGGAAGATCGTTTCTAATTTACCATACAACGTTGCCTCACCCTTGCTCGTGGACTTAGCCTCCATGCCCAAAGGCCCTAAACGTCTGGTTGTCACTGTGCAATGGGAAGTCGGTCAGCGACTAAAGGCTCAACCATCCACCCGAGAGTATGGCAAGCTTACGCTGCTTGTTGGCTGCCGATATAAGGTAAAGGACATCTTTAAAATATCGCCGCGATGCTTCTTCCCTGAACCGCGCGTCGAGTCGGCCTGCCTCACCCTTGACCGTCGCACCAAGCCCCTGTTTGAAGACGCACTCTATAAACCCTTCACAACGCTGGTCAAACGTGCCTTCAGTCAACGTCGCAAAATGATGCGGAAAAACCTCAAAGGCGGGTGGTCCGAGGAACAACTCGATGCAGCCATGGCCGCTGTAAATCTCGATCCAAAAATCCGAGCCGAAAAGGTCTCTATGGATCAATTCGTAACACTAACCAAAGCGTTACACAATGAATGAGGACATTTTTGATGTTGTAAATGAAGATGATCAGGTGATTGACCAGCAACCCCGTAGTGTAGTGCACGCAGAGCAGTTATACCACCGGGCAGCTCATGTGCTTGTATTCAACGCCAAGGGCGAGGTGTTCCTCCAACTGAGATCAAAGACGAAGGACAACGACCCCGGCCTTTGGGACAACTCCTGCAGCGGACACGTGGATGCAGGCGAAAGCTACGTCGTGGCCGCCGAGCGGGAACTAATGGAGGAAATCGGTCTATTGGTCGAGAAGCCGCTGGAGGAACTCTTCAAACTTACTGCCTCTCCTGAGACCGGCATGGAGTTCGTTACCATTTTCATGACCGAAGCCGAGGGTCCATTTGAACTCTGCCCGGAGGAAATCGATGAAGGGCGGTGGGCCTCCACTACTGAAATCCGTCTCGCCCTGCAAACCGAACCGGAAAACTACACGCCAACTTTCCGGATGATATGGGAACAACTAGAGAATTCGTACTAGGCCATGGTCATCTTGCAGCACAACAAAGTCATGAATACTTTGTTGAGAACAGAATGAAACGTCCTCGGCCAACTCGGGAACTTCCAATAGACGACGAGCATTGAGTGCAAGCTTGATGGATTCATTCAAACTATCACTGTAAGACTGATGCAACGAGCGAGCAATTTGAGCAGAGTCCTCAATGTCCTCAAACAAATCCCATACCGCATCAGCCATCGCCCCTGCCGCCAAAGTGTCCTCCATTGCCGCCTCTTCAAAAGTACCACTGCAAACAAGCACAAGCCGCTCAGGCTTTACTAATCGCAAATAATCCGTGGTGGCGGTGAGGTTCAGGAAACTGGCCACCAACGTGTGTTCGGCATTCACGCAGGCACGCAGGGCGCGGGTGCCGTTGGTGGTGGTGGTGATGAGGGTTTTGCCAGCAACCATCTCGACGGTGTATTCGCGCGGGGAATTGCCAAGGTCGAACTCCGTGCCACCGGTTTGTGCGGCGGTGATGCGCAGCCCATCGCGTTCTCCGCACAGGAGGGCTTCGGGATGTTCGGCCTTGGCCGCGAGCGCCTCC
>CAZHJW010000100.1:5143-8414 GCA_964533265.1 uncultured Pedosphaera sp. | reverse complement strand
AGGCACACATTGCACGCGCAGCATTGGAAGGTATCGCCTATCAAGTACATGACGTACTGGGTGCCATGGAAAGGGATGCGGGTATTCACCTCAAGGAATTGCGGGTAGATGGCGGCGCCAGTGCCAACAATCTTCTAATGCAGTTTCAGAGTGATATACTGAAAGTCCCGGTCGTGCGGCCTAAGGTTACTGAAACTACCGCGCTTGGAGCCGCTTATCTGGCTGGATTGGCCGTGGGTTACTGGAAATCACAGAAGGACATCGCCACCCAGTGGGGTGTAGACCGGCGCTTCAAACCCGGGATGAAACCGGCTGCCCGCAAATCACTGCTTAAAGGATGGGATAAGGCCCTCAGCCGTTCACGGAATTGGGAGGATTGAGTTACGATTATGTAATGTCCCGAACGGAGATTGACTTCCAGACCGCCTTCAGGCATCCAATCCCATCCGACTTTTATAAAACTCAAAAAAAGAACAAGCATGTCAGACACACTCGATTATGAAATGTATGATGACCTGTCCTCGCTATGCGTAGGCCAGGATGTCCCCGAATTCAAAATGGAAACCTACGAGCCATCCACCGGCTCCTTTGGGGAAGTAGACCTCGCTGAACTGAAGGCGGATGGAAAATGGACCATCCTTGTGTTTTACCCTGCGGACTTCACGTTTGTATGCCCAACTGAGCTTGCCGATTTAGCCGGGCAGGATGCAAAACTCACAGAACTGGGAGCGAAAGTAATCGGTGTCTCCACGGACACTAAATTTAGTCATCTGGCTTGGTGCAAGGAGGAAAAGCTGATGGAGAATGTAAAATACACGCTTGCAGCAGACACCAACGGTGTGGTTTCCAGTCTCTTTGGCGTTTATGACGACGCTACAGGTCTTGCCCTACGTGGAACATTCATCATCAGTCCCGAAGGCAAACTGGTGAGCGCCACAGTAAACTTTTACAATGTGGGCCGTAATATGGAGGAATTAACACGCGTAATCGAAGCAAATGTGCACTGTGCGGCTAACCCTACTGAAGCCTGCCCCGCCAAGTGGACTCCTGGGGAAAAGACTCTAACCCCCAATGAAGGCATGGTAGGTAACGTCTACGAAGCCTTGAATGGCTAGGACAAAAGGCAAATTCCAGAGTAGGACGGTGCGGCAACGCGCCGTTTTTTTATCGAGAAACATTTGCTAAATGGAGAAGTCTGTATATTCCGGCTTATATTGCTCAATGGGTGGCTGTAGCATCCCAGCGGCAACCGTGGCGTTTGAGCCCTGCTCCACCAGCACAAATGAGCCTGTGAGGCGATTGGTGGTATAACCATCGTAAACGAGGGGCTTGGCGGTGCGAAGACGCACTTCGCCGATATCATTCATTGCGAGTTCTACAGGATCGGGCTGGGGTTCGTAAGTCCGAATATCTATTCTGCTCTCAAGACTACTCACCATTACTTGAACCGTTTGTGTACCGTGTTTGAGATAATATTTTTTACCAGATTTCAACGGTTGTTGATTCATCCAACAGACGCGCGCGGCAAGATCAGAACTGTGACCCGGTAAAGGGTCGAGACCCACCACCATATCACCGCGACTGACATCCAAATCATCCTCAAGAACCAATGTTACCGATTGAGGACAAAACGCTTCCTTTAACGAACCGTCGTAAGTCCAGATCTCCTTCACCCGACTCTTCTGCCCGCTGGGCAGTACGAGAATTTCCTGGCCAACCTTCACAATACCGCCAGCGATCTGGCCGGACAGGCCGCGGAAGTCGTGAAGTGTTTTATCGGTTGGATTGTTTGGACGGTTCACCCATTGCACAGGAAATCGAAACCCATTCAAATTCCAGTCACTGGCAATATGCACCGTCTCAAGATGCCCCAGCAAGGTCGGCCCCTCGTACCAAGGAGTCTTGTCTGAAAAGTTCACCACGTTATCTCCTTCAAGGGCACTAATGGGAACAAATTTCACATCCTTGAACAGATCAAGCTTAGGCAAAAATGACTCAATGCCTTCACGGATTTCACGAAAACGATCCTCACTCCAGTCGACCAAATCCATCTTGTTTACCGCAAAAATAATGTGCGGTATTCCCAGCAAGGCGGAAATATAACTGTGCCGTCGGGTTTGCTCGATGACCCCATTACGCGCATCAACCAATACAATGGATAGGTTCGCTGTGCTGGCACCGGTGACCATGTTGCGCGTGTACTCCACATGACCGGGCGTATCAGCGACAATAAATTTGCGCTTCGGCGTGGCTACAAAACGGTAGGCAACATCAATCGTAATACCCTGCTCACGCTCGGCCCGGAGTCCATCAGTAAGATTGGCAAGGTTCACCTGCCCTCCACCCGTAATATCCGCAGAACGCTCCAAGGCTTCCATTTGATCCTCCATGATGGATTTGGAGTCATACAGCAGTCGGCCAATCAGCGTACTCTTCCCGTCATCAACCGAACCGCAGGTGTTGAAGCGCAAAAGCTCAATAGGATGCCGAGAAGCACTCATAGACTAAAAATATCCTGCTTTCTTACGGTCCTCCATGGCAGCTTCACTGGCCTTATCATCAGTCCGACTACCACGCTCAGTCACGCGGGCAGCGGCGACCTCGGCTATTATGTCGTCAATACTCTCAGCCGGACTTTCTATCATCCCTGTGGAAATCATGTCGGCAATGGTACGCACACGACAAACCATTGTACGGTGTTCCTCTTGTTCGGTTGGACGCGCCCCTTCATAGGGATCAGATTTACCATCAACCTCATGCGCCGGCGGCACCGGTAACCACTGCTCAGCACGGCGAAAACACTCACGCTCATGACTGAAATAAATATTAGGCACCTCAAGTTCTTCCTTTCTGATGTATTCCCATACATCAGTCTCCGTCCAATTCGAGATCGGAAATATGCGCATATTCTCGCCGGGATTCAGACGAGCGTTGTAGAGATTCCAAATCTCCGGTCTCTGATTTTTTGGGTCCCACTGACCAAACGCATCGCGGAAACTAAAAAATCGCTCCTTAGCACGCGCCTTTTCCTCATCCCGACGCGCGCCCCCAATGCAACAATCAAATTGAAACTCCTCAATCGCAGCGAGAAGCACTGGAATCTGCAATTGATTACGGCTCACCTGCCCTGGCGTTAGCGTCGCAATACCTTTTTCAAAAGCCTCCTCCACTGTACGCACGATTAGTTTTGCCCCTAATTCCTCCGCCCTACGGTCTCGAAACTCAATCAACTCAGGGAATTCATGACCCGTTTCCACATTAAGAAATACCA
>CAZHJW010000100.1:0-5043 GCA_964533265.1 uncultured Pedosphaera sp. | reverse complement strand
CGAAACTCAATCAACTCAGGGAATTCATGACCCGTTTCCACATTAAGAAATACCATTGGGATGTCTGAGGGTCGAAATGCTTTTTCGGCCAGGCGCAGGATGCAAATGGAATCCTTACCACCGGAAAACAAAATCGCCGGGCGTTCGAATTCTGCTGTAACTTCGCGCAGCACGTGAATTGCCTCTGTTTCAAGGTAAGCTAGATGGTCAAGCTGGTAACTGCTCATTTTTCCTCAACCGCCCTTCCACCCCAGGTTGCGTGCAACCCGCATTCACGCTTCTCATCAGCTTTGGCTGGATCAAAGTAATCCCATTCGTTGGGCAGATTATACTCCTTTAGGTAGGACTCCATCTCCTCATCACTCCAGTTAAATACCGGGCTAACCTTGAGCGAGTTGAAATTGTTGTCCACACTCACGATATCCAGTTCTGCGCGATTTGGGTTTTGCACCTTGCGCAGTGCGGTAAACCACACTGTCGGAACCAGTTCCTTCATGCCACGCTGAAAGGGTTCCAGTTTCATGATCGTACTGAATGCCTTAATGGCTTCTTCATTCTCCTCATTCGGTTCCGGCATGCCCCCGTGAACAGCATCATAATGCGCGGCGGTCAATTGAGGCACGAATGCGTGAATGTTCAGGTTCAGCAGCTTTCTTAATTCTTCCGCATGCTTGTAGGTTGCTTCGCGGTTGTAACCGTGGTCCACCCATAACACGGGAATAGCTGGTTGCACCTGAGCAACCAAATGCAGGATCACCGCCTCGTAAGGCCGAAAATTGGTCGACACAATAGCGCGACCTTCGGTCTGACCGATCGCCCACTCGATCACCTCACGCGGCGACTTGTCACGCAATGTTTCGTTAGAATGTAAGATTTCTTCTGGCGTCATGACAAAAATACCAGAAGTTTACACCACACCCTGTTCGGGCCATACCACCCGTGCACAGAAATCACCAAACCGCTCTTCACTCTCTCGCTCATCTCTAAAACGAGTGAAGAGTCCACCGACCTTTTCCGGAATCTCATCAACCTTAACGTTCTGATCGTACAACCTCGCCAACCGTGTGCCTTCCTCGTTCCCACCCAAATACACAGCGTATTTGTTAGGTGAACGACCCACAAACCCGAGTTCGGCCATGTAGGGACGTGCACACCCGTTGGGGCAACCGGTCATTCGAAGTACAACCCGTTCATCGCCCAACCCGCCCTCATCAAGAAGGTTTTCAACCGTACCCAGTAAATCCGGAAGATAGCGTTCACTTTCGGCAAGAGACAAACCGCACGTTGGCAGCGCCGGACAAGCCATCGAAGCCAATTGGACCTCACTCACTCCCTGCTTCTCAGAAGTATCCATCCCATGTTCGGAAAGGAGGGTGTTGATGGCGTCTTTTTTATCCGGCGTAATGTTTGCCAACACGATGTTCTGTGTCGCAGTCAGACGTACCTCAGGACGATACTCGGTTACAATCCTACGAAGAGCGGTTTTCAACTGAACCTGATCGGTATCTTTCACTCGGCCGGAAAGCACATGCAGGCCGATAAAGAAATTACCATCAAACTGCTCATGCCAACCATGCAGATCCCCCTGCCTAGTAAAATTAAAAGGCATGGAATTCTCCAGGGTGATACATGCCCGCGTATTCACCTCGTTGCGAAACCATTCGACGCCCTGCTCAGCAATCACGTATTTCAATCGCGCATGCCTACGGTCCGTCCGATCCCCAAAATCACGGTGAGTCGTCAACACCGCCTTGGAAACTTCAACAAGATGCTCCGGCCTTAGAAAGCCAATCACATCGGCCACTCGAGGGTAGGTTTTTTCATTGTTGTGATTCATCCCCATCCCTCCTCCGGCAGTCATGTTATATCCGATCAACTCCCCATTCTCTTCTATTGCCACAAACCCAAGACAGTTTGACAACACATCGGTGTCGTTCAAGGGGGGTATCACAAAGGCGGTCTTGAATTTACGCGGCAGATACGTCTTACCATATAACGGATCCTCGTGGTTATCGTTTTCCAGCTTCAAGGGTTGTCCTTCCACCCAGATTTGGTGATAAGCCTTGGTTGTCGGTAGAAGTGCCTCACTCACACGCTTGCAGTCTTCAAAAACCTGCTCGGTCAATTTGCTGATGGAGGGCGTGGGAGGGGCGAGTACATTTCGATTCACATCCCCGCAGGCGGCAAGTGTATCTGACAATGCGTCGTTGATCCCCTTCATTAGAGGACCGAGTCCAGTCTTCACCACTCCATGAAATTGAAAACTTTGGCGCGTGGTCACCCTCAAGGTCTGGTTACCATAATCCTCACTAAGTCGGTCGTAGGTGAGGTACAAATCGGGTGAAACGACACCACCAGGAATGCGACCGCGAATCATGAACATGTACTTCTTACCCTGCTTACGAACATCCCGGTCATCCTGCTGATAAATACCGTGAAACTTCAGGAACTGTTGATCGTCCGCATCAAACATGTCCGCCTCTGGATCATGCAGAGTCACTCCAATATTACCGGCCAAGGACGGATTCTCCGCTTTGATTTCCTCGTTTTTCGTCAATTTCCGCTCCATTTCAGACATTTTGGATAATGTTTAGCAAATTGATAAAGATTATAATAATAAATTTGTGTGCACTTGTCAAAGGGATATTCACAATTGGTTGTTTAAATACAAACCAAAAAATCAAATTGAGCGTTCCTATAGAACAGAATGTTCACGCCGTTGTGTGACAAAAAAGTAGGCAGTTCCCAACATCAGTATTCCGACGAAAACCCCTCCGATCAGAAGATTGTACCAGCTCATAGCCACGAGACTAACTGCCGCGATGAGCAGTGCCAGAGCCGGAAGCACTGGATAACACACTGCGCGAAAAGGTCGTTCCAGATCAGGTTCCTTTTTGCGAAGGACAAAAAGTGACCACATCGAAATGACATATAACGTCACCGCTCCGAAAGCAGCTAAAGTAATAATTTCACCCGTACGACCCGAGAGAATCGCCACGATCCCAATAAGCATATTCACCACCAAAGCGACAATCGGGGTCTGGGTTCTGGGATTAACCATTCCTAGATGAGACGGTAGAAACCCAGATCGGCCCATCTCCATCGTTGCCCGACCAGCGACAAGGATGATGCCGTGGAAGCTCGCAATCAGGCCAAGTAAGCCCACTCCCAGCAGCAGTGTGTACAAAAAATGCTCTTTACCCACCACCTTGGCCAACGCCAATGGAAGCGGGGCATCACTCGGCTCAGCTCCCGGAGCTTCGTATACAATCGCCTCCCAGCCTGCCACTCCGGTTGAGGTAAAAAATACAGCCAGTGCCAATACAACCAAAGTGAGAATGGCGGATCCAAAACCACGAGCCACCGTACGTTGTGGATCGCGCGCCTCCTCTGCAACATTGGCAACCCCTTCAATAGCCAAATAAAACCAAATCGCAAACGGTAGACAGGCAAATACACCGCCCCATCCGTTGGGTAATGGATTACGGTTAAAATTAGCCAACTCAAAAGAGGGTGCGGCTACCCCAATAAAGATCAGTAGCTCGATTACCGCCAGCACCGTAACAACCAGTTCGAACATTGCCGCCTGTTTCACTCCCCAGATATTTAACCCGGTGAAAATTAAAAATGCACCAATACCCACCATCCTCGGATCCACCTCCAGACGCATCCCTACGTAAGCACCGATCGCCATGGCGATAGCGGGGGGTGCAAAGACAAATTCCACCACTTGCACTAAGCCTGCTTGAAATCCCCAAAAAGGACCAAGCGCTCGTTGGGCATAAACAAAAACTCCTCCCGCCTTGGGCATTGCACACGCCAACTCCGCATAACTGAGGGTAAAAGCCACATACATTAAAGTAATGATGAGTGTGGCTACCAACATCCCCCACGTGCCTCCCAACGGGAGTCCAAGGTTCCACCCAAAATATTCGCCACTAATAACGTAGCCCACGCCCAAGCCCCAAAGCATCACTGGACCAAGAGTGCGTCGGAGTTTTCCGGACTCCGTTTGGGGAGAATCTGTCATTTGAAGGCAAAAGGTGTAGCGGGTGAGGGATGATTTTGCAATCATCCACCCACCAATGTCAGCGGTGCAAACAATCAATCCATTTACCGGCGAAACAATTCAAGAATGGAAACCGTTGGATTTTTCCTTGCTCACATCAGCTGCAATGAAAGCACGCTCAACCTTCGCCGAGTGGAGTCAAGTTGCCGTAGCAGAACGCGTTAAACGGGTGCGTTCGTCACTCAGGTACTTCGAGGAAAACCGTGAAACAATCGCGAGGGATATTACCGCGCAAATGGGCCGCCCTCTCGCCCAATCTCGAAAAGAGATTGATGGATTATTAGAGCGTTTCAATTACCTGTGCGATATCGCTCCAGAGATACTGGAGCCCGATGCCATCGACCAAAAAGAAAATTTGCACCGGGAAATTATGCACGAACCTCATGGAGTCGTGCTCATTATTGCCGCTTGGAATTACCCACTTCTGATCGCAGCAAGTGGAATTGCTTCAGCCTTACTCGCTGGAAACACAGTCTTACTCAAGCATTCCACGCGCACGCTTTCTATAGGCGACCATTTTGAAAAAGCCTTCGGAGCCAAGCCCGTACTCCAACATGTGGTGATGGACCACGAGACCACCGCGAAACTTATTGAAGAAGGGGATATTAACCACGTGGTGTTCACAGGCTCAGTCGCTGGAGGAGAGAAAATTTATGGCAGCACTGCTAAACGCCATTTTGATTGCAATCTGGAACTAGGGGGTAAGGACGGTGCCTATGTGGCCCCAGATGCAGATATCGCCCAATCGGCAGCCTTGTTGGTGGATGGAGCAATGTATAATTCCGGCCAATGCTGCTGCGGGATTGAACGCGTTTACGTTCACGAAAAAGTGTATGATGAATTTCTTACAGTATGTAGGCCACTGCTAGAAGCCTACATACTAGGCGACCCCCTTGACCCAAACACCACACAAGGTCCGTTGGCTGATGCCGCCTCGGCAAAACTAATGGAAGCACAAATAAGTGAGGCAATCG
>CAZHJW010000099.1:0-8437 GCA_964533265.1 uncultured Pedosphaera sp. | reverse complement strand
AATGTAACTTTAAAGCTCCTTGTGCTATAAGAATGGGAGCGAATTTACAGTTTTTAGTTATGCTTGGCTTATCCATTCTCCGCATCATTCAGGTCGGCTTCAAAGGCCTTCGGCTGCACAAACTGCGCAGCGGTCTGACGATGCTTGGAATGATCATTGGTGTGTGGGCGGTAATTACTTTGGTCGCCATAGGGGAAGGAGCCAGTCACGACGCGCAGGAGGCGATCAAGGCATTGGGGGCGCAAAATGTCATCATTCGAAGCATTAGGCCCCCCTCAATGAATGCCCAAATGCAGGGGGACTGGGAGAGTTTTTTCCGTCGTTGGATGGCGATCTATGGGCTTAAGAACTCCGATGCGGTTCGCATCAAGAAAACCGTTCCTAAAGTAAAACGAGTGTTACCCGTCCTGAATAAACGCCTGAACGTCGTACACGGTTCGCGTGAAGTGGATTGTCAGCTCATTGGCACCTACCCCTATTATCCGGAATTTACGCAGTCAAAAATTATCGCCGGCCAGTTCCTGAATGAGGCCGAAGAAAACAGTAAGGCTTCCTCGTGTGTGATTTCTCTGGAACTGGCACAGAGACTTTTTGCCGGTCACAATCCTCTCATGGAAACGGTGGAGGTACGCGGCTATGAATCTTCACAGGTTTTTCAGGTTAAAGGAATCTTGGAGGAGCGTGCCAATGCCGAGAAATTACCGCAGTTATCCGATGCCATGGGCCATACGATAGCTGCCAATGTCTATATTCCCCTGTCCACGTTTAAGTCGTTGTATGGTGTGAAGAATGTGGATCGCAGCGTAGGAAGGCTTAAATTAGAGAGCGTGGAACTCTCGGAGAT
This sequence comes from uncultured Pedosphaera sp., assembly GCA_964533265.1. GTDB lineage: Bacteria > Verrucomicrobiota > Verrucomicrobiia > Limisphaerales > UBA1100 > UBA1100. The sequence goes on along the minus strand of CAZHJW010000099.1, from coordinate 7,593 downwards.
AAGGGTCGAGTTTGCCTCGGTTGAAGATGTGATTCCATCCTTGCCGCAACTCATTGAAGCACTGAAAGCCGGGCGCGCAGAGAGGGATTATGAGATCATCATTCCCATTAAGGAACTTAACACGCTCAAGGCACAGAAGGCGCGTGATACCCGCATGCTTCTTTATATAGCCTGTATCTCGTTATTGGTGGGGGGGATTGGAATTATGAACATCATGTTGGCTACGGTTACTGAGCGGACCCAGGAGATTGGTATCCGGCGGGCATTGGGAGCAAAGCAGACCGATATTACAGTACAGTTTTTGGTGGAGGCACTAATCCTATGTCTTATAGGGGGTTCCATTGGTGTTATAGGGGGGTGTGGTTTCGCTGCATTCCGGCACAACATACTACATACAACGACGATCATCACCGAATGGTCTGTGGTGGTCGCTTTTGGTCTTTCAGTGGCAGTAGGACTGATCTTTGGCCTTTGGCCAGCAATCAAGGCGGCCTCACTCGATCCTATTGAAGCATTGCGGCATACCTAAATTTATTGGATAATTAGTAATCGCCCTGATTCCAATGAACTTTTTGCGCTACATTACAGGTATATTGTTAGTGGTTTTATGCGGTTGTGAATCTGAGAAGTACCGTCAATCTGCCGACATGGAGGTGCTTGGTATTTTGAACCAAAGAAGCCAGGAAGTATTGGGGGCTAACGCCAACACTAATTTGGTCAGTTCACGTACCGGCAATCATCCCGAATCAGTTACTCCATCAGGAATTATCAAAGAACGTTTCGCTGATGGAGGGCGGACACTTACCTTACCGCAAGCTCTGGAGATGGCTGAAAAGAATAATAGATCTTATCAACTACAACGCGAGACATTGTATCTTTCAGCGCTAACACTAACCGGCACTCGCCACAAGTTTGCATGGTCTGCAACTAGTTCGGTGGATTTAGGGATACACCGTGGAACTGATGGGGGTTTACGTGGGGACTCGGATCTAAGTGCGTCGGTCCAAAAATTGTTTAAGACCGGCGCTAGGGTGACAGCGTCATTGGCCAATGATCTAGTTTTATATTTTGATGGCAAGCCCAAGGTTCCTGATTTAACACTTAAATTGACACAACCTCTCTTGCGAGGAGCTGGCGCAGAAATGGCGGCCGAAGTTCTTACCCAAGCCGAACGAGATGTGGTATATGCAGTACGAGACTATAGCCACTACCAGAAAACTTTTTCCATCGAGACGGTCACCGAATATTTCCGAGTGCTGCAATCGAAGGATGCGGTTCGCAATAGTTATAGTAACTATTTAAATTTGCGGAAGGCCCGTGATCGTGCGGAAGCCATGGCTGAAGCGAAGCGCTTGCCGAAGTATCAGGTTGATCAGGCACGTCAAACCGAATTAAGCGCGCGCGTCAAATACCTAAGCGCGGTGGAATCCTACCGGCAAGAATTGGATGAATTCAAACAGCGACTAAGTCTTCCACTGGGTGAGGCTTTGCGTCTGGATGACACAGCTCTTAAGGATCTTGTGCAGGCAGGGCTCACTTCTTTGGTCATAGACGCACGTAGAGGGTATCTGGTGGCGGTTACTAATCGGTTGGACGTTCTCAATGAGGTGGATCAATTTGAGGATGCTCAACGCAAAGTCCGGGTGGCAGCCAACGATTTGCAGCCGAGTTTGGATATTGTTGTGGATGCTTCATTGACTAAACAATTCTACAACTCCTTCTCACCTGAAGAATTTAACAACACGTCTGGACTGAAACTGAAGCTGCCTTTGGATCAGCTGAGTGAGCGAAATGCTTACCGAGCTAGTCTGATCAATTTTGAAAAACAAAGGCGAGGGTTAGCGACTGAGCTGGACGGTTTGCGTGAAAGCATTCGCGAGGGAGTTCGAGCATTGGAGAGGCAACAGGAAAACTACTTTATTCAAACCACTGCATTGGAACTGGCGAAACAACAGGTGGAAGTGATGCCGCTTCTTCTGCAGAATGGGGCAGCCGATATTCGTGATCAACTCGAGGCTCAGGCGGATTTGGTCGAGGCGCAAAACGATGTGACCAGCGCGTTGGTGAATTACCATGTGGCTCGATGGAATTTGTTGAAGAATCTAGGGGTGATGACCGTCAAAGGCGAGCGGTTTTGGTTAAAGAAACAAGGGTTTTCAGGAGATACTTCTACTAATAATCCTGAAGAAACTAGGAATTTACCCGAGGTAGTGCCCCCGGGGCAGGTTTTTGGAGAACCGGACGCTGATAACTAGATGGCTAAAGCAAAGGCATTAATTAAGAGGCACCCAGCATGGACCACACTTATGATTGTGGTTTTAGCAGGTGTTTTTATGGGTGCAAAATGGATTAATCCTACCAAGGAGGATGATCAACTTATGCAGTTTACCTTCGTCAAAAGAGGTGATCTACGTATCACGGTTGCCGAGGGAGGGGCTTTAGATTCGACAAGTAAACTTTCTCTTAGATGTGAACTGGATAGTGGTGGAACAATTGTTTCTTTGGTGGATGAAGGGACTTACGTTAAAGGCCCGATTCAGCATCGGGCCAATCAAGACAATACTCTCGAAACTATTGCCAAGACCTACGGGCTTCGTGCAGTTGTTCCCTCCTCAGGAGTTCACTCGAGCTTGGCGGACCACAATGCCTTTAAGGGGGCCATCAAACACGCAAATCCCGATGTGAACTGGGATAATTTAGCCGATGGTCAGACCATTCAAATTCCAGGTGATTTACTAGTTAAATTTGAAGATGGGGTTTTACGTGAAAAGCTGCTGGCCCAGAATAAAGGAGTTATAGATGCCCGACGAGATTTGGGTAACGCCATAAAGGATAGAGAACTGAGAAAACTCGAGGCTGCTTCAGCTGACAAACAGGCGGCTTTGGATACGGAATTTGCCAAACAGGATGTGGACAGATATATCGAAGGCGATGCCCCTCTTAGAATTTTGTCTTTGGAAGGTGACATCGATCTAGCTGAGGAAGAAATTAAGCGTGCTCAGGAAAGATTAGCTAGTACAAAGAAATTGCAGGAAAAAGGATATGCTACTTCATTGGAAGTACAAGCCGACGAGTTGACCATTAAAAAACATCAGAATCTCATCACTAAATATAAAACGCAAAAACAGCTCTACTTGAAGTTTGATCAGCCCCAAATGCAAAAGAGGTTGGAAGCAAAATATGAGCAGGCGCAACTTGAAGAGCGCAGAACTCTACAGAAATCACGTACGTTGGTTGAGGCGATGGAATCTTTGGTACAGCGGAGAGAGGAAGGGTTGAAGTCACAGAATGAACGGTTAGCGCTGTATCAGGATCAACTCACCAAAACTGAAGTCAGAGCTTCTCAGGATGGCTTGGTGATCTACCCTCGTAGTTCTTCCCGCTCCAATGATTCTTATATAAAAGAGGGAATTTTGGTTAAAAAAGGTAACACGATTCTGGATTTACCCGATGTCAGCGAGTTGATGGCGGTGGTGCAAGTTCATGAATCTTTTGTTAGACAGTTGCGCACAGGTCAGGAGGCAGTGGTACGTATTGATTCACTTCCGGATAAGACTTTCAGAGGGGTAGTCAATTATGTAGCTCCAACTCCAGATGGTTTCCGTACATATTATGAAAATATTTCAGTATACAACACGCACGTTTGGATCCAAGACGAAGACAATCAGCTTCCTAAGGATTTGAAGCCAGGCGTTTCAGCTAAAGCAGAAATTTTGGTTAAGGAATTAAAAGATGTTCTCATGGTTCCTGTGCAATCGGTAACTTCACATAAGGGCATGAAAGTGGTTCAAATCAAGCAAGATGGCATGGTTAAAGTGATTCCGGTCAAAACAGGTCAGTTCAACAATCGATTTATTGAGATTAAAAAAGGACTTAAAGAGGGTGATCAGATTTCGCTTTCACCTGAAATTAACGAAAATGAGGGTTCTAATAATAGTAAATCACCTCGACCGAGCAACAAACTGTTTAAGGCAGTTGGTTCCTAAGACTGAGGTTTCATGGCTATTTCCTTTTTCAAGAGATACTAATCTCAGTGGGCATTTCCATTATACGTGAGATTCAGACCGGCATCAAAAGCCTGATGCTCCACAAAATGCGGTCTATACTGACGATGCTGGGAATTATTTTTGGCGTGTGCTCAGTGATCGCAATGTTGGCAATAGGTGAGGGTGCAAGTTTTGAAGCCCAAGAGGCCATCCGCAAACTCGGAAGCCGGAATATCATTATTCGTAGTATTCAGTCTACGGAGGTCGGTTCGACATCGGACAGTAAACAGACATGGACCGCAACTTATGGTCTAAAAACAAACGATGTAAGGCATCTTGTGGAAACGGTTCCGACCATAACGGGAACTTTGGCAAAAAAGAGGTACCGGATGAAGGTGCGCCACGGCCGTTTTGAGGTTGCCTGCGTGGTTTGGGGCACGCAGGCGCATCATCTTAGAATGAGTCAGATGGAGCTTAAAAAAGGACGGTTCCTAACCGAGGCCGATGGTAGATATGCTGATAACGTATGTGTATTAACCGATTCATTGGCAAAAGTATTGTTTCCAACAGAAAACCCAATTGGAAGGATGATTGAATTAAACAACAGGGATGTGTTTGAGGTAATTGGAGTGCTTCAGGAAACAGGTGCGGTTAAAGCTCGTGCCCCAGGAGGAGACAAACCGGGTGAGGCATTGGATGCGAATGTGTATATTCCACTCCAGTCAGCTCATGCCCGTTTGGGGATTAAGTTTCTCGAGCGTAATGCGGGAGGATACAGCCGGGAACGTGTTGAACTTCATGAACTGGTAGTCGAAATCGATGATATTCAAAATGTGGAGATTTCAAAGGGGTCCATCGCCGCAGTGTTGCAAGTCTCACATAAGAAAAAGGATTATGAGATCATCGTTCCGCTGGAGCTTTTGAGGCAGGCTGAACAAACTAAACGTATCTTTAACATTGTACTGGGTTCGATAGCAGGGATTAGCCTGATTGTGGGAGGTATTGGCATCATGAATATCATGCTGGCCACCGTGACTGAGCGTACACGAGAGATCGGGATTCGGCGTGCCTTAGGAGCCCGGAAGCAACAGATTGTGACTCAATTTCTGGTTGAGACCGTTGTCCTTTCAATCACCGGAGGGGTAATTGGTGTGGCATTGGGTGTCTTACTGCCTTTTGCAGTCGAGCATTTTTCCGAGATGAAAACAATTGTTACTTTGCCGTCGGTATTGCTGGCTTTTTTGATCTCTGCACTAGTGGGAGTGGTGTTTGGAGTTTACCCGGCAAGGAGAGCGTCAGATTTGGACCCTATCAAAGCACTGAGGCACACTTAATTGCCGTTGACCGGGTTTACTGCTTCCCGTAGTTTTTCGCTTCACCCTTTTAACAGCTATGCGATTTGGTATTAACACCTTTCTATTTACCTCACCCTTCACCACAAAAAGCACGAGTCTTTTCCCAAAATTCAAGAAGTGGGGCTTTGAGACGATCGAAATCCCGGTTGAGGCACCCGAACACATTGACTCGGTAAAGGTTAAAAAAGCTCTGGATCGTAATGGGCTTGTTTGCGGCTCCGTTTGCGCCTGCATGGGGCCAGGACGAGACTTTCGGGGTAGTGGGAAGGATCAGCGTGAGGCGATGAAATACTGCAAGGCCCTCATTGACCACATGGTCAATCTCGGTTGCCCGTCATTGATTGGTCCGGTTTACAGCGTGGTGGGTAAAGCCGATGCGGTGGAACCCAATCAGCAGAAGAAGGAATTCGCGCTGGTGGTGAAGAACCTGAAGTTGCTCTCCGCCTATGCTGAGAAGAAGGGTGTTCAGATTTGTGTGGAACCTCTTAATCGGTTTGAGACAGATTTTCTCAACACCTGCGAAAAGGGACTACGCCTCATTAAGGCGGTTGGCAGCCCCGCACTCAAACTGCATCTGGACACTTTTCACATGAATATTGAGGAAAAAAATCAGGCCGCCGCGATCCGTAAGGCGGGCAAGTTGCTTGGCCACTTCCATGCCTGCGGCACCGACCGGGGTACCCCGGGCAATGACGAACTTGACTGGAAGCCGATCATCAAGGCGCTCAAGTCAATCCGCTATAAAGGTGACGTGGTGATTGAAAGCTTTACGACTGATGTGAAGGTCATTGCCCGTGCCGCCGCCATCTGGAGGCGCATCGAGCCCACCCGCGATGAAATAGCAGTGAAGGGCCTAAAATTTTTGAAGAAAGCATTTAAGTAAATCATTCAATTAAAGTAACCATGAAAAAAATCATCATTATCTTTTTAGCCGCAACCCTTGTGCTGCCGGCTTTGGCAGCGGAAAAAGGCTTTAAGTCCATCTTTGATGGGAAAACCCTCAAGGGCTGGAATGGTAACCCAAAGTTCTGGAGCGTTAAGGACGGAGCAATCACTGGTCAGACTACCAAAGAAAATCCCACCAAGGGCAATACCTTCATTATTTGGGAAGCGGGTGAGCTGAAAAACTTTGTACTCGAGATGGATTTCAAGATCGTTGGGGGAAACAGTGGCATTCAGTATCGCAGTTTCAAAAAACCCGGCAATCAAGACGGTTGGCGTATTGGAGGTTATCAGGCTGATTTTGCGGCGGGAGCCGGAGGAGACCGTTACTCAGGTATCTGCTATGGGGAAGCATTCCGCGGCATCTTATCCCTTAGAGGCGACCAAACGACCCTCACTAAGGAAGGCAATAAGCTAAAGAAGACGATCAAGAAAATCGGGGACGCTGCTGCTCTAGGTAAGCTGGTGAAAAAGGAGGACTGGAACACATTCCGCATTGAGGCCAAGGATTTTCACCTCACACATTACATTAATGGTGAGAAGATGACTGTGTTGATCGACAACGATGAGAAGACTCGTCGCGCCGATGGCCTGTTAGCCCTTCAATTACATGCCGGTCCGCCGATGACGGTGCAATTCAAGAACATCCGAGTTAAGCATCTGAAATAACTCACTTAAGGCGACGATTGTATCGCCCTTTTTTATGAGACGTTTCTGCCAAGTTTTTTGCCTGTTACTGACTGTCGTGGTTACTGGCCAGTCAGCTGATAAAAAAATTCTCCTCATCGCTGGCCGACCCAGTCATGGTCCGGGTGATCATGAATTCCGTGCCGGCAGTTTATTGCTTGAGAAGTGTTTGGATAGATTGCCTGGTATTTCCGCTGAAGTACATGACATGGGCTGGCCGAAAAGTGACGATGCCTTCAATGGCGCAGATGCCATTCTTGTCTATGCCGATGGCGGTGGTCGCCATCCAGCCATGAAGCTCGAGCGAACCAAATTCATCAATAGCCTTATTGCCAAGGGCGTTGGTGTAGGTTGTGCGCATTATGGAGTGGAGGTGCCCGCAGGAGACACTGGAAAAACAATGCAGGACTGGATCGGGGGCTACTATGAGCACAAATTTTCCGTAAACCCCATGTGGGCTCCCGATTACCAGAAATTCCCCAAACACCCGATCGCCAATGGAGTAAAGCCATTCAAGGTGGTGGATGAATGGTATTTTAACATGCGTTTTCGGGCTGATGGGGTAGGGAAAGTTACGCCCATTCTTACAGCTAAACCCGGCAAGGATGTGCGGGACGGGCCTT
>CAZHJW010000098.1:0-8476 GCA_964533265.1 uncultured Pedosphaera sp. | reverse complement strand
CGACCAGTTTCCCAGTACGCGCGGATCAAGCCCACGCCCCTTCGCCACCTGGTCCATGGATTTTCCTCCTAAGTCCGCCTCGGCGATCACTCGAAGGTACTGTTCGGTTCGAGCCAGTTCGGCTGACCGCAACGACTCCATGCGCAACATCAAACCGTTGACTGCGCCCAACGGAATCGGGACTGACCCCGACAACATCAGTCGGGGCTGGCTCCACAGTACAACATCATTGACCGAGCCATCGCCCGCGTCATTAGCTGCAAGGAACACACTGATCGGATTCTTGGAGTCCTTGGGGATTTTCACCCGCAGTTCCTGTTGTACGGTCAGTGGCGTCACGGGATTCATCCATGTTTTCGACCGATTCGCGCTATCCTTCTGATCGGTGCTGCCATAACCGGCCTGGCCGACCTTGCCGAAGTTCCACAGCCGATTCTGCCACTGTTTGATTCCATCTATGATTCGCGGTACATCCGCCGGTTTGGCTGTGCGCAAATCATCACGCAGTTTTTGCAAAATCAGAGAAGGGGTTTCATCAACCAACAAATCCACCAGTCGACGCAGGTACTTTGCATTCAGCTTTGCTTCACGTGCCACATCAACCGCCAATGCGGGGTTTTTCATCAAGTGCTCCCGGTGCGTCACCAACGCCGTGAAGTAAGGCACTAAATCTACCCGGCCCGAGGTATTCATCGCCCGGTCCAGTGCCTTGGGATCCCAGGCGTACACCTTGTCCGTGCCACCTATACCAGAGGTGTGTCGATCGTAAATCGAACGGATTTCAAACATCAATTCATCAGCCCAATCGCGCCTTGATTTACCTAAGGAAAAACGAATGCCGTCCTGCGTCAGTACAGCATGTGCTGTCACTTCCTTCGCTGCATCAAGATATTTCTGCACGAGTGCCGGTGACATCACCATGGCGTCACCCACATTCATGAATCCTTCTCCGGCCGCTCCATCCACAGGAAATTCCTCTGCCGGAGTCAGTTTCACGCCGGTCAAATCCTGAATGGTGTAGGTGTATTCGGCGTTACTCAGTCGCCGGAGAACCACTCGGCCTGGGTCTCCAGCATTGGCCAACGCCTCCGCATCCAGATAATTCCTCACCCAACCCAAAAACGTTTTTCGTTCTTCTGGAGATAACTGCGCCTTTTTTTTAGGCGGCATTTCGCCATCCTCCATCATCTCCACGACCTTTATCCAAACTCTCGGCGCAGTTCTCACTGCTCTCATATTGGAAAACCTTTCCAAATCCAGGTCTCCCTCCTGCTTCCCAGTCGAATGGCAATTTAAACAATAACGCTTGAGTAACGGCACTATTGCTTTGTGGTAGTCTTGAGCCAATTGAGGAAAGGACTCCGCTGTGAACACAGATAGTGTTCCTAGCAAAAAGCACCCAACAGAGTATTTGGCCCTCACAGGGGAATGGTCGCAAAACCTGAACCGCTGCCAATTCTTATTTTACCGGGCTCGAGCAAAAAAACGTCCCGGATGTTGAATAACCAGTTTTTTCATCTCCAATTGCAATAAAGCTACCGATACTTGAGCTGCGGATTGCTGACTACGCCGGATGATATCATCTTGCAGCATCTCTTCATGCGAAAGCACCCTGTAAACGGATTGTTCGGCATGAGACAACGCTGGCATTGGTTTGGCAACTGACTCAGGGCTTATAGCCTTGAGATGCGAAAATTCACTGAGCACATCCTCAGCTGATTCGCACAACTGTGCACCTTCTTTGATGAGATCATGGCAACCCGCACTGCGAGGTGAATCAATCCGGCCCGGCACCGCGTAGACGGTACGACCATAATCAGCAGCCAGATTTGCGGTGATCAGTGCTCCGCTGGACCGGTTGGCTTCCACCACCATAGTTCCCTGTGTCATCCCTGCGACAATCCGGTTACGAATCGGAAACGAATACTTGCTTCCCTTACGGCCAAAGGGGAATTGTGTAACTACTGCTCCGCCCTCCGATATTCTCTGAAAAAGCGCGGTGTTTTCCGCTGGATACACAATATCTATTCCAGTACCTAAAACGGCAATTGTCCGACCCCCACTACTTAGCGCCCCTTCGTGTGAGGCGCTGTCGATCCCACGCGCACCCCCACTCACAACAGTCACCCCTGAAGCAGCCAATTGCCCGGCTAATTTTTGAGCCATCTGTCGTCCGTACAAAGTCGACTGTCGCGTTCCCACTATGGCAATGGAACAATTATCTATCTCACTAACTGCCCCTTTCACATACAAAACGTGGGGAGGATCGTATATTTGCTTGAGCAAAGATGGATAGTTCTCATCATCCTGAATAAGAATCGCACAACGAAACTTTTCTATCCGGCGCAATTCCGCGTCCAACTCAATAATTTTATTCCATTGCAGGATTTGCGCCGACGCTTTGTCTCCCACTCCATCCACAGACATCAATGCCTGTCTGGATGCGCTCAATATTTTTTGTGGTTCGCCAAAAAAATCGAGGAGTTTGGACAACCTGACAGGCCCAATTTCGGGCAAAAGATTTAGGGCGATTAGTGCCTCACGGGAGTCCATGTACTATTAAATAGTACAAAATATGAAATAGGGCAAGTCAGCCCAAGCAAACGGGGGCTATTCGGCTGGGAATGCCGCATTCAGGGTTTCTACCGTCCACGCTCCAACCTGACCGGATTCCTGAGTTTTACCGCGTGCTTTACCGATCTCCTCAGGCATTACTCGCCCCCCATCATTACCCCATTCATTGCGGATATAGGTTAATACGGCGGCAATCTGTTCGTCAGTCCAAGTGGCTCCAACTGGAGTCATTTGATTATTAAAACTCTTACCCACAACTGTAATTGGACCGCCTAAACCATTCATTACAATTGCTGCTGCCCTCTGTGAATCCCCCAATACCCATTCTGAACCAACGAGCGGGGGAAAGCTCCCGGGAGTACCGCCCCCATTGGGCTGATGGCAACCTTGGCAGTTTGCATATAGTTGCTTGCCTTGATTAAAAACTAACTCCTCTTCGGATGGAGCTAATGATGCCACTTCGTCCGGACTGCCAAAAGGTGCGTGTACGTTGGAAGCAAAGTTTGCGTTTAATCGATCAACTTTGGTGCAACCAATATAACCCAACAACGTGAGAATCACCATGACGCTGATCGGCATCTGTGCACTGCCGGCAACTGGCTCGGCGTGCTCATTTACACTCAGATTGGATTTGTCACTCATCTTAACTGTAATTACTTTACCGCGGCCTGCTTCACATTTACTAGCGGCGCCTCTGGCAGCGGCCTATCTGTGCGCAGGCTCTGCAAAAACACGACCAACGCCTTGGCCTTCTCAGTGGGTGTCACCACATATCCAGGGTCAATACTCACCTGCTGCTGTTTCTCATCAACAACGGTCACTGCATCAAGCGGCAAAACCTCTTCATCAAACTTATCACGTTTATTAAAAAGATACTTGAAAGTGGGCATGTGTGAACTTTCTCCGCCCGCCTGTGCATTGTATATCTTCGCATACAACCCATTTGCATCGTCCAAATATTTGGATCCCACACTGGATAAATCAGGTCCCAGACGCATCACTCCAGGCATCGCGTGAGCATCGAAAAGAAAATCGCGCGATACGCTTTGACGACGCGCCGCACCATACTGCACATCGGGCCATTTCTCCGCCAAAGGCTGAAGTTTGAATTGGGCTCCCGCCTTGTTTTTCAGTCCCCGAACAATTTCTTCTATATCTCTCCATTGCTGAGTGCCATCAGTGATAGCAAGCCTAGCCCCGACCACAATCGCTTTATCATTCTCAGACATCTCAGCCGGGAGTCCCAGCTCGGCTGCCAAATCTTTTTCAAAACTAACCCCGGAAACACCCAAAGCAATCAGGTTGTCCTGCAAATTATCGCCATGAGCACCTGCCTTGGTCTTGGCAAAGTTAAGCGTTGCATTTGCATCCTCAATTTTTGCCTCATCCCGCTCTTCAGGACTCTTAGCCTGCTCCGCCTTTAATGCATCGGCCGCCTTGGCCACTTCCTTGTAGGCATAAGCCTTCTTAAAAACAGACTGCTCCGAATACTCATCACCGACCACTTCCTTATTGAGTTGCTGATTATCGCCCAGCTGAGTTATTTGGATTTCGTACCCGAAAGTGCCGCCAGTAGCGGTACGTGTGTGGCAGTAATAACAACCACTCTCGCGGTAAACCTGCTCACCCTGCTTCGCCAGCCCAACACGCGGCTTCAAGGCATCACCACCACCTAGATCCGGTGACATGTTGTTTACCTGAGAAGCAGGACCATAAACCATACCCCACCAAGACAAACTCAAGGCAAAGAGCACTCCCATAAAGATCCATGGAGATTTGTTCATTCAGCACCTCCTTCGGCTTTGACTGCACGGCATTGGCGAATGATCGCCATGGGACCACATTCCCCACAACAATTTCGAAACAATAGACAGGCCATGCTACAGAGGAAAATTAAGCTGCCAGCCAAGAACAATAGCTCTCCTATAAAAGCGTACATCATAGGCCTTTTTGCCGCCTTTGCCACGACTTCAGCAGCCACACTCCCCTGTAATGCATTTCCGTGACCATAAGATAAGCCCAACCCAGCCAGCCCTATGATTATAGCACCGGCTGCAGTGAAATAGAAAATCCATTTGTATGTACCTGAGCAGGCCCAGTCCACTTCACTTCCAAAAAGGCGCGGAGCCACATAATATATCGCACCAAACATGGCCATGGCAAAAAAGCCCCACGCAAAGACATGTCGCATCGCAGTGCCCGCATAGGTAAACTGCAAAAGTCCGTTCCATTCTGCCATGGAGTTACCAGTGGTAAACAGTGCTACAACCAGCCAAGACCCCAAGGAGGCTCCCATAAATTTCAATGTTAAATCCTCAGACCCTATTAAAGGCACTCCTTTGGCTGTCTGGCACAGGTTCCAGCCCACCGCAACCAGAACGAAGACAAACAACGCCGAGGCAAACTGGCTGAGCTTGATCGACCAAACCGGCAGGGGCGATCCACTGTTCAAGTTCACCCACCCCCCAAGAATCAACAACAGCCAAAACCCGAAGGCAGCCCACTGTCGGCTGTGAAGCTCACGCTGGGTAATCTTAGGAATGAAGTAAATCAGGGCGGCCAAGCCCATACAACCGAGCCAGATTTGCTGCAGGCTAGTAACCGCCCAGTGCGCCACAGGAATCTGTGCCGCACCGCGCACTGGTGTTTCCACCAGTAGCCAATGCGCAGTACCCACAATCCATGGGAAAGCCACTAAAGACGCAATCAGATACCAAGAACTCGGGTAGAGTTGAGTATGCCGGCGGGAGAAGTAGGTAAGGATCGCGCTAAAGGCGATAAAAGCATGACCAATTAACAACACGCGACTGGCATATGCGGGTAATTCATATCCTGCAACACCCGGTTGATCTCCCATGGTAATTCCGACCATGGCAGCGGTTACTCCGACATTCCATAAAACAGTACCAGCCACCACAAAACCGGGCCGGGCCAACTCCATACCGCGCAAACGGCTGAGCATCCAAAGGGTTAATCCCAAACCGGCATTACCTCCAAAACCAAACAGGAAAGCCACCCATGCATTGGCCTGCATGCGCCCGTAAGTCAGGTAAGGGCAGTCGGCCAGAAAACCCGGCACGTGCATCTTAAGAGAACCCAGAACACCGGCAGCAGAAGCCTGAACAACCCAAACAGCTGCACTGAAGAACAGAAATAACACAGGTAGACGGCAGGAAGCATTGATTGCCGCGGGCTTGGCCTCAGGTGCCGGGGTGGCATTATTATCTGTGTTTTCGCTCATCAACTACTTCTTCTTTTCAGCCTTGCTGAGACTTTTTACATAAGCCATTAATGCTTTGAGCTCTTCATCGGTTGTAGGCGGAGGAGGAGGCATGGGAGTCAACGCGCCCTTCACCACCTTATCCATCGGTTTACGAACCGATTCGGTAAAATAAGCCGCATCAAACTTGACCTTCTCAATTGGACCTCCGAGGCCTTTATGGACCTCACGTTCTTTACCCCAGAATTCACCCAAAAAATTCGGCGCTTTCAGCGCCAAACCCGCCGGTGCCGGTACTGCTGGGTCTGTCTGGTGGCAGGTGAAACAGATTTTTGTCAGAAACAAGGTCTTGCCTTGGGCAATAAGTTTCGGATCTTGTAAGTCTTCCTCATTTCCAGCCACCGCCAAACCAGCAGCCTCCATACTCCGGGAAATAAGCTCCTTATGTAGGGATCCTGAACCTTCATTCATTCTAGAAACCACCACCGTCATGGCATCAGCAACCGGCACCCGATAAACCTTCCTCTCCGCATCCACTACTCCGTAACCACCCAAGGCTTCCTCGTCGGCTTTCTTTAACTCCACCCGTTTCTCAGCTCTGGCTTGATCCCGTTCGGTAGTTAAAGACTGTGGTTGAGCTTCCTTACCGTACTTGGAAACAATCCACACCGCCAACACCAGTGTAAGGCCTAGGGCAAACAACTCGTGTGCTGCCCAACTGGGTCGCAGTGAATCAGATGATTGAATGTTTTCGCTCATTAGTGACGTTCCAAAGCCTCTCCCATTCTTGGATCCTTCATCAGAATCACCGGGTGACTGAACAAGTCGCGCATGAAAATCCATACAAGTGCCCCACCCAAAAACAGCATCGCCCCAAGATCAGCCAGCGCAGGCGAAGGACCGGCCTCGTGAATCTCTGGCATGACATTGAAATACATGTCCATGTAATGCATCAGCAGAACCCAGATGAACACGGGAACCATGACTCTATTGGTCAATTTCACATCAATACGAAGCAGCGCCAAAAATGGAATTAGGAAGTGCCCGATGATTAGCGCCCAGCTCACATACGCCCAGGAACCCTGCTCACGCAACACATACCAGAAAGTTTCCTCAGGTACTGCCGCATTCCAAATCAAGAAATATTGGGAGAAATGGATATACGCGTAAAACACTGTAAAGGCCAACAACATGGTGCCAAGGTTATAGAACTGAAGCGTGTGCAACTGCGGTATGATATTTTTAGCCTTGAGAATACGACCGATGATCCAAGCCACAGAAATACTCATCCACAGGCTGCCAGCAAAATAATACACTCCGTACATCGTACTGAAAAACTGGTGTTGAATACTTTTCATCCAAAGAATCGCCCCCAAGGTTAAAGAAAAGGCGAAGAGGATAATCCCGTATGCTGAGTGAATACGCATCATCCGCGTACACACAACCTGTTGCTGATCCTTTTCAAAAGGCAAGCCTTGTATATTCCGATAAACTCCGACAAGCAAATGTTCCGGAAAAAGGAGCTTCCCTTCGAAATCCGGAGTACCGGACTTGTCCTGTTGCAAGCTCCAGTAACGAAGGCGATGGGTCAACCAACCCCACAGAAGGAACAAAATTCCCGAGGCAGCGTACCATGTGGGTTTATTGAACAGGGCCATCTTCACGTGTAATGCGTGATCAGCATGTGGATCTTCTATTCGCATCCACGGGTAGACATATTCAGGCCCGAGAAAACCAATCGGAATAAATGCCAGTCCCAGCCAAGGGAAAAGCAGGCAGGCCAAATGTTCACAATAACGCCGGATGGGTGATGACCAACCCGCATCAAAGAGATGATGCACCAACACCAGAAAAAGTGACCCCAACCCCAAACTGAGGAAGAACATGAAGGCGGTGAGATAAGAGAAGGCAAACTGCTGTTTATCCTGCACTAATCCGTAAATACAGAGGACAAGACCAATGCCCACCGCAATCTGCGGAATACTACGCCAGTTGGTCGTCTCCTCAGATTCCTGAGAGGTTGTGGTTACGGCCTCACTCATTCGTGTTTCTCCTCCCCTTCAGGCTTTTGAGCCTCAGGGCCAGCTTTCACATGAAAACGTTCAGGCACTTCCTCTTCCTTGCCAAGGCGACTCAATTGCAAGGCCCGAACATAGGCCACAATCGCCCAACGGTCGGTGACATCCAGTGTGTTGGCATAGCCTTTCATCAGGCCTTTGCCTTCCTGATTGCCCACAGTAATAACCCGATAAATTTGCCCATCATTCAGTTTAACCACATTAGGATCATGCAAATCCTTGATAGCTGAAAACCCGAAATACTTCACCACGCCATTGCCATCGCCCTGACCACCGTGGCAGGGAACACATGATATATTATACTTCGCACGACCTTGGGCCATGAGTTGGCTGGTAACTGGAATCGGAATGGTTTCAACGGTATTGGTTCCACTTTCAAAACCACTCACAACCACGTGATCTTTCTCAAATGGGTAGACCTCTTTCCCATCAGCCAATGCTATAGGCTGGCTACGGGCAATGGTCCCCTTGACCAGCGACTGTGAACTCATGCCATTCTTAAAAAAACTATTAGGCTCCATCGGACGAAGCTTAGGTTGACGGTCCATATCCGGAAAAACCTCCAAAGGTGGCTTGCGTGAAATATCACCGCGAAAACCCGCCA
>CAZHJW010000097.1:0-8538 GCA_964533265.1 uncultured Pedosphaera sp. | reverse complement strand
TTTCCTGTGCATCATTCAGCTTCACCGGCCATGCAAAATGCCGGCATTGCCGCTCTCGAGCTCGACTGGCGATACACCGCTGCAGAAGTTCGCCCTGAACAGCTTCGTGAGGCGATCAACGGCGCAAAAGCGATGCATTACGTGGGCCTCAATCTCACCGTGCCCCATAAGCTTTTGGCGATGAATATGGTGGACATCCTAGACGAAAGTGCCCGGGAATGGGGAGCGGTCAATACGATACTCTTTGAAGGGGAACGGGAAGACGGGCAATGGCAGGCGATTCACGAATTTGAAAGTGCACCAGAAAAAATTCGCAGCCACGGGTTCAACACCGATGCAGACGGAATTACCCAAAGCCTGCGGGAGGATTTAGGTATGGAAGTACGTGGAGAAAGCATTCTCCTTCTGGGTGCAGGCGGAGCCGGACGCGTAGCGGCCCTCAAACTGGCAGCTACAGGAGTTAAGGATTTATTTCTCATTAACCGGACTGCTAGCAAGGCTGAGGCCATTGCTCATGAAATAAGTCAGCGTTTTCCGGCGGTCAATGTGAGCGTGAGTTATCCGAATGCCGAGATCGATTTAATTATCAATGCCACTTCACTTGGGCTGGAGAAAGGGGATCCGTTACCATTGAATCTTGACGCATTCTCACTGGGCAAAACCCGGGCGGTATACGACATGATTTATCAACCCTCTCAAACACAACTTTTAACCGCAGCCCAGGAAGCCGGATGCAAATACGCCAATGGCCTTGGTATGCTGCTTTACCAGGGCGCCAAAGCACTAGAAATCTGGAGCGGACAGAGCTCCCCGATCGACACCATGCGCTCGGCCCTCAAGGAGGCAATCTACGATGCCTGATTTTGTGGTTTGGATGGGCAGTACGCTGGTGATTTTTTCGATCATCTTTTTTTTATTCGGGTGCATTGTTGGTAGTTTCCTAAACGTAGTGATCTACCGGTTGCCACGCGAAATGAACGTGGCCTACCCTCCGTCCCATTGCCCTCAATGCAATTACACCATTCCGTGGTATCAAAACATTCCCCTCATCACCTGGGTCTGGCAGCGAGGCAAATGTGCAGGCTGCGAACTGAATATTCCCGTTCGCTATTTCCTTGTAGAACTCTTAACCGGTCTTGCCTTTCTCGGCGCATGGCTGCTGGTACACCATCAATTTGCCAGTGGAATTGATCCTTTTATCACCAAGCCGATTAATGCCGCCCTTGTAACACTGGCTTTAGTCACGCTTTTAGGTGGACTCATTGCCTCAACGTTTATTGATTTAGAACACTTCATTATTCCCGACGAACTCACCAAAGGGGGCATGGTGATCGGGGTCGCCTTTTCTCTTGCGGCACCACAATTACACGGGGCATACCTCGGCATTGAAATTGGGCGGGGTATCGCCCTACTTCACAGTGTTCTAGGCATGATCTGCGGCGGAGTTATTATTTATGCTGTGGTACGCATGGGCAAAGCACTCTTCGGCAAACAAACCTTCAGCTCTGAGAAACCGGTAAAGGTTACCTTTGCCACCCACGCCATGCACATGGAAACCGAGGGAGAGGAGGAGGACACGGAGCTGCTTTACGAAGAAATTTTTTACCGATCTGGTGACACCATCACCCTCCACGCAGAACATGTTGAACTGTTGGACCGATGCCTTTGGGATCAGGATATTGCCATCACCTCTGAATCGGCCAGAATCGGTCAGGAAGAATTCAAACCTAACGACATCCCTCACATGGAGGCCACCACTACCGAGGTCATCGTTCCACGTGAGGCCATGGGTTTTGGTGATGTTAAATTCATGGCTGCAATCGGTGCCTTCCTTGGCTGGCAGGCCACTGTTTTTAGCCTGATGTTCAGTGCGGTGATGGGAGCCATTGTCGGCACACTCATCATGGCCATCCGCAAGGACAACGCCAATGTTATCCCTTATGGCCCGTATATTGCACTGGCAGCCGTCATTTGGATGTTTGGCGGATACCAGTTGTGGGACTGGTGGTGGGGCAGATTATCTCCTACTGGATAACCTCACTTTCCGCGTTTGGAGCACCCCGCCGTACGGTAGTTTTGTTGCCTTCTGGAAGTGAGATTTAAAATTATGGCTTTGGTGCAGCTTCCGGTTCGGCAGGTTTGTCATTTTCATCTTTGGAACCCGAGCGAAGTAGGTCGATCGGCAGCAGTACAGTGTCGAGAATAAAGCTAAAGGGGAGATCTAAGACTTGTGCGGCAGTCCCGGATGACCCGTCTAAGCTTTCCTTAACACCAGGATACAGACCCGACTGTGTGCCTTTGTTGCGAGCATCGACTGAGCTGCAACCGGTTGAAACTAGGATCGCGGCTAAAAATATAATTAGGAGGAGTTCTTTCATGCACCAATTCTACCACCAATTCGGCTCCTGTAAACTCGAAGTTTATTGCAAATAAATGGCCATAACCCATTCGCCGCCGGGAACGAAGCTAAACGACTGCGCTAAGACGAGCCACATTGCGCGCGATGGCGCAAGGCATGATCCACAAACACCAGCGCAGTCATGGCCTCGACCATAGGAACGGCTCGAGGGAGCACGCACGGATCATGGCGACCACGGGCCTTGAGCCTAACATTTTTGCCCTTCGCGCTCACAGTATCTTGTTGCCGCAGAATGGTTGCCGTAGGCTTGAAAGCGATTCGGAAATAAATTGTCTCTCCATTACTGATCCCGCCCTGCACGCCGCCTGAACGATTAGTAACAGTACGCACCTTCCCCCCTCGCATCCTGAATACATCATTATGCTCACTTCCCTGAAGGGTGACTCCATTAAAACCTGAACCTATATCGAATCCCTTAGATGCAGGCAGGCTAAGCATCGCCTTGGCCAGATCGGCTTCCAACCGGTCAAAAACGGGCATTCCCCATCCGACCGGTACACCTCGAGCTACACCAGTGATAACCCCTCCCACGCTGTCACCCTGCTTGCGTACTCGTTCGATGAGGCGGATCATTTTACCAGCAACCACCTTGTCCGGGCACCGGACAATATTGGATTCCACCTGCTTTAGCGTAAACTTATCTGGATTAATTTCTGCAGAAATATTTTTGACCTGACTTACACACGCCAACACTTCCACTCCGAATTGTCTCTTGAGAATTTTCTTTGCTACTGCCCCGGCCGCAACTCTCCCAATCGTTTCCCGGGCACTGGTTCGTCCTCCCCCTGGCCACGCTCGGATTCCGTATTTAGCATCATAGGTGTAATCAGCATGGCTGGGGCGATACTTGGTTTCCATCTCGGAATAGGCCTCAGAACGCTGGTCCTCATTATCCACCTGCATGGCAATTGGGGTGCCTAGTGTCTTGCCCTCGAAAGTTCCGGAAACAATTCGCACTCGGTCCCCTTCATTACGTTGAGTCACAATTTTAGACTGTCCCGGACGACGTCGGTCCAAGTCAGGCTGAACATCCTTCTCAGTCAAGGGCAGAAGCGGCGGGCATCCATCAATCACCATGCCAACTCCACCACCATGGCTCTCACCCCAAGTCGAAACACGGAAAAGTTCACCAAAAGAATTCCCCATGCCCAAAGCCTGCCACAAACGAAACAAATTTACAATGCACTGTACTGTGAATGACTCCCCCTTGCATACCTCGCTCTGTTTGAGAACCTTAAATTGTGCAAGGAGGCGGCCATATATTTATGAGACTACACCACAGGTTTTTGACTTTGCTCATTGGATTAATGCTCATTTCCTGCGAAACGGCTGATCAACCAGATTGGCGCAAGCCCAGTCCAAACGGTGACGCAAGTACTTCTCTAACCGAACTTTACGAGCGAGCCCAACGTAATGACTATTTTGCCATGGTGCATATTGGGTGGCGATATGACACTGGCACCGGCATTCAAAAAGACGCTAGAGAAGCGGCAGGATGGTACCGGATGGCCGCCGAACAAGGAGGCCACTCAATGGCCCAAAACAATCTAGGCTGTCTTTACCGCGATGGTCGCGGAGTAATACAGGACTACAAAACGGCAGCAGCCCTCTTTCACCTGTCATCCGAACAAGGCAATCGACACGCTAAAACAAATTTAGGATGGCTTTATGAGCGAGGATACGGAGTTTCCGTTGACTACCCTCAAGCCCTCCACCTTTACACCGAGGCTGCCGATGATTGGAAAGACTTCGAAACCGGTGAAATGATGCCCGGACACTCCATGGCCCAGAACAATCTGGGGTGCCTTTACCGGGACGGAAAAGGAACCAAGACTGATCCTCTTACCGCGATTAAGTGGTTCCGTAAGGCTGCTGCCGCCAACAATCACCATGCCCACCACAACCTTGGAATTATGTACGAACGCGGATTAGGCATTAAACCGGATATTCGAAAAGCCCTCGAACATTACGAAACCGCACTTAAAGCCGGGAATATTTACTCCATGAATGCAGTTGCATGGCTTTTTGAAAACGGTAAAAAAGTCCCTCAAAATTACTCTACTGCAGTAAAATTTTACACATTGGCCGCAGAATCAGGGTACTCCATGGCCACGTATAATCTAGCCCTGTTATACCTTGATGGTCGCGGAGTAAAAAAAGACCCCATTACCGCCGTCGAATGGATGCTGCGGGCTGCGGATCAAGGCAACGCCTACGCTCAAGTTAAGTACGCTTGGATGCTGGAAAAAGGCATTGGTATTAGGCAGAACTACTCCGAGTCAGCCAAATGGTACGAAAAAGCAGCAGAACAAGGTTTGGCCCTTGGACAAATCAATCTATCTTTACTCTTGGCAAGTGGAGCTCCAGGCGAAAAAGACCCTGTCAACGCTTACAAATGGATGAGGTTAGCAGCTAACGCAGGGAATAAGGGTGCCACAACATTTCTCCCCACGATCTCTGCAGAAATGACACCCAAACAAATAGCACAAGCCAATGTTCTGGTATCCAAATTTGTTGCGCGTCCAAAAATTGAGGATATAAGAAGAGAAAAAGCCCCAAAGATCACCCAGTAACGGCCATATTCAATGCATATGTGGCACATATTGACCTTCCGCATCATCATTGGGATCAGTCCTACCCACTGGATTTTTTCGTCTAAGAAAACAACCGACTCTCACGAATTACTGTATATGGTAGTTGCACCTCAGAACCTCTTAAGCAATGGCATTGAATGGCGAAGGGGAGTAACATTTGACAACCCACATCTTGTTCACGGCAATAAGCCCTAATCTACCTAACCCGTTAAGGGTTTACTCCCGGAACATGAGGGCCTTTAGTCAACGCCTGCCGCCGTGCTGCCTTAATCTGATCCAGATTAAGATCGACTCCAGGCCCCACTCCAGCTCCTTCACGCAAACGCCCGTCTATCATTAAATTACCCTGAGTAGCAACATGCGGCAGCGAAAGAGAGTGCCCCATTTCATGGGCCAAAATATTGGACTGCGCGAAGAAAACGGGTGAGCCGTCCTTCCAAACTCCCTTCGGATCAATAAGCCCAGCAAATTTTATCTGCGGCATTAAAACAAGACCTTTCGCCGGCAAGTAAACTGCACCAAATGCATCGGGCATGGTGTAAATCAGAACGATATGAAACGCCTTCCCTCGATCAGGCAAATCAGGCAGCATCTTGTGTAAGATCCGTGATTGATTTTGCCTAACATAAGCTTTGGGCACGTCGGGTTTGAAGAGATTGGCAAACTCCCCTTCTGCGGCCATATCCGCCACCTGCATTTTTTCCGGGCGACCTGCTGCAAACCTTAGGTTTGCAGTTTTCCAAATCTCATTGGTCCCTGCAAGCAACGGACGTAAATTAGTTGCCTTGGGATCGGCGTTAATTGCGACATATCGACTCTTAAGATAATGAATTTTCACCGGCAATGATATTAGGGCGTTTTCATTAATCGCCGCATCGCCCACAACATCGATTTCTTGTGCTACAGCTTTCACCTCCTCTGTGGCATCACGCACACTACCTGAATAAACAGTCAAACGGGTCCCTCCTTCCACTCTCGGCAGAAGAGCAAACCGTGTTCGGCCCAACATTAATCGGATTGCATCGGCCGCCGGCTTGTCTCGGAACTTTCCTCCGACCAACTGGGTCAACCCGGGCTCCACCTTCACTTCCCAACCTGTTTCGGCCTTAACAATTCCGAGAAATCTCTCCAGCGGAAGATCTCGAATACGAAAATCGAAAGTGCGCGCTTTTGGATGCCAAATCAAATAGTCAGCTCCCTCGGCACAGAAACCGATAAACAAAAATGATAAAGCTATTAGATGCACGTTGTAAGTTTAACCTTCTTCTATGGTTTTGCCGAAATATTTTTCAACCAATTTTGCTTCAGGCGGTTTGGAATACCTGACGACGACTATCATCACCAATGTCGATACTGCCACCGACCAAATAAAGGGGTGCAACCCCAGCAGAGGAATCTCTCCAAACTTACCCTTCACAAAATATCCGACCAGATAAATAACCCCAATGCTACCGCCTCCGGAAATCATTCCTGCCACTGCTGCCGAGGAGGTTAGGCGTGGCCAATAAAGCATGAATGTGACAGGCATCAAAAATGACGCTGCCAGCCCACCGGAACCAAAGACAATAAGATCCTGCAAAAACTGGGGTGGCCTGAGCATCGCAACCACCGCCATAAGGCCGACCACGACCGTCACTGTCCAACTAACTTTTTTTAGCTTTGCTTCGGTGGCATCGGGATTATTTTGCTGATATACATCGCGTGTAATAGTAGAGGAAAAAAGCAACAGAAAGCTGTCCACGCTACTCATTACAGCCGCGAAAGGTGCCGCTAGCAGCAATCCCGCCAACCAAGGCATGCCGGCATTACTGGTGAGCAGTACGGCAATTTCAGGCATGATGCGATCCGAGTCGATCTCCCATCCTGGCAGCAACACTCGCCCACAGGTAAAAATAATAATGAGCGGAAAATAAATCAGCGAAAAATAAACCATCACAAAAATTATGGAATGCCGTAACGTGGGTGTGTCACGAAACGCCATTTGCCGCGCCATGTAACTGGGTTGCCCTGATCCGGCGAACGGCCAAAACGCAAAGAAGCACATCGCCATCATCACAGGCAAAAACCCTTGTGCCTCCACAGCTGATGGCCCTGGAGCACTGACGTATACACCCTGCTTGCCTGCACCGTATTTGTATTCGGACTCCTTTCGGTACGTAAATGAGATGACTGGAGTTGACTGCTTCGCCATCTGCTTTTCGATTACCACCTTTTCGGAGACAGTTGGTCGCGGCAGGCAAATGACCTTCAAGTGATTTAACTTATGATTGTTTGCCGAGGTGATTTCGCTGTCTTTTTTCGCACGGAAAAATAATGTCCTGTTTTCGTCATTCAACTTGAACCAAGTGCCTTGCGATATTTTTGTAGAAGCGTTCACATCCATTTCAAGAACACCACTTTCTGGTGGAACCATCCTAGCGACTTCGCTTGTGGCACTGGCCAATCCTCCTACTTGCGCAAGAGCCAAACCGAGTAAAATAATTACACCCACCAACATCACCACTCCCTGCATCACATCCGTCCACACAACCGCGCGAAAACCACCCCATGCCGTGTACGCCACAACCAAAACCGCAAAAACCAGCAGACATAGGTAATAAGCCCCATCGGCGTTCGGTCCGCCGATCCAAGGCAGAGGCTGAATGATTGATTCCACCGCCTCTTTCGAAGCAACAAACACACTTACGTCTCCGAATAGAGTGGTCATAATTTTCGCACCGGCCTTAAACTGAGCTAGAAGGAAGAAAAACTGGAAGAAGACCAGTAACACAGTGGCCACCTGTCCCACTGTTGCACTTCCCAAACGTTTGCGCATCAATTCCGGCACGGTGATCGAGCCAGACTTTCTCGCCACTTGGTTCAATCGTTTGGCTATCAAACCTATCGCCACTAACGGGACTACAATATAGCCACCAATCCAAAGCGCCATCACCCATCCGTAGGTATAAATTTTCGCTGGAAACCCCATGAAGCTCCCGCCAGAGGCGCTCGTGGCAGCATAGGTAAAGGCGAAAGCCCACAAACCGAGGTTGCGACTACCAAGGAAGTATTCGTTCATGAACGACATACCCTCGCGCTTACGGCTCGCAAGCCACGCGAGCATGAACACCCCGGCTGTGTACACGCAAAAACTCACGAGCGCGGCGTTACCCGTGCCCTCTGCCATAGCCAGTATCATTCCCCGTCCTCCGGCATCTCCTCCATCGGCTCATCACGCATTTTACAGAGGCAAAACCAAACCGTGAAAATATTCGCGAACACGATAGGAACAACCCAACCAAAGAACACCCAACGCGGAATACCCAGCACCATCCTCACTTCGGGCTTTTCCGCTGCCTCATAGCCAGCAATCGACGCGTAGCCGTTAATCCAAATAAAAAAGATCGCCCATACCGCCACCATCCACTTCAACTCTAGTAAACATTGGCGAAACGAGGCTCCCGTGTCTACGCGCTGTTTGGGGTTGGCCATGGCTGACAACGATTCCCCCAAAGCAGCTTGGAGGCAAAGAAAAAATAACCTTTG
>CAZHJW010000096.1:0-8583 GCA_964533265.1 uncultured Pedosphaera sp. | reverse complement strand
GAAATCCCTGATATCCGTGAAGCCTGCCCCAATGTGGATGGGAGGTGGTCTATCAGTTTCTGGCGAGACTCATTACGTAAGCCCTTAATGGTAGCATAATCCATCCAGTCAGGAATCTGCTTGTCTTCCATCTGACGAAAACGCGCCACCTCAGCCTCCTGTCTATTAATATAACCTTTGTATTTTATAGTAATTTCTACTTGGCTTTTAATTTCCTCACTTAATGATTCATTTTTCGAAGGTAGCTTTTCATAAGTCATTTCATTGCGCTTAAGAAGTTGCTCCAAAGAAATCGACCCATCTTGAGTAGTCCTAAGTCGGTCCATTTCCTGTTCTATTGCCTTCTTCTTTTCACAAAAAACTCTGTAATTACGCTTATTTATTATTCCTATATCGTTACCGATTTCTGTTAAACGCATATCTGCATTATCCTGGCGCAATAAAAGCCGGTATTCGGCGCGGCTGGTGAACATTCTGTAGGGCTCGTTGGTTCCTTTGGTTATCAAATCGTCAATGAGGACGCCGATGTATGCTTGATCACGTCGCAGGACAACCGGATCATTACCCTGCACTCGGCGTGCCGCATTGATACCAGCCATCAGGCCCTGAGCTCCTGCCTCCTCATATCCGGAGGTCCCATTGATTTGCCCGCCTAAGAACAGGTTTCTGCAGGGCTTGGTTTCCAGAGAAGGATTCAACTGACGAGGTGGAACGTAATCATATTCCACGGCATATGCAGGACGAAGGATTTCAGCATTCTCGCATCCCTTGATAGTCCGAACGATATTATACTGAACATCGAAAGGCAGGCAGGTTGAAAACCCATTCACATAAACCTCATCGGTTGCAATTCCCTCTGGCTCAATGAAGATTTGGTGGGAATCCTTGTCTGCGAACCGAACAATTTTATCCTCAATAGAAGGACAATAACGCGGTCCCACCCCTTCGATAGTACCTGAATACATCGGGGATTTATGTATATTTTCACGGACAATCTCAGCAGTTCTTTCATTGGTCCAAGAAACCCAGCACTTTAATTGTCCGTTGAGTCGATCCAAAATCGAGCCTGGAGGATATTTGCCCTCAGAATGCCCGATGTCTGCCGGGTTTATTCCAGAATGTTCCACGTGGAACAAATCGTCCTTCCAATAGGAAAAATACGGCACCGGCTCATCTCCTGGCTGCTCTTCCAAAACTGACAAATCAATGGACCGCTTCAGTAAACGCGGCGGTGTACCCGTTTTTAGCCGGCCTAACTCTAGTCCCAACTCAGCCAACGCCGCCGAAAGCCCGGTCGCGGCAGCCTCCCCAGAGCGCCCCCCTTTTTGCTGTGCCTCACCCACATGCATCAGACCACGTAGAAAAGTGCCTGTGGTTATCACCACCGTTTTGGAATGGTACTCCACCCCCATCACAGTGCTGACGCCATAGACCTCACGGTTCTTGTGCAATAGGCATTCCACCTGCCCCTGCTGGATGGTCAAATTAGCTTTCCGCTCGCAAACCCACTTCATCCGGAATTGGTAGGCTTTTTTATCGCACTGGGCACGCGGAGCCCAAACAGCGGGACCTTTTTTGAGATTGAGCATTCTAAACTGAAGGCCCGTCATGTCGGCACACCTTCCCATCTCTCCTCCTAACGCGTCTATTTCCCTTGCTAGATGTCCCTTGGCCAGCCCCCCAATTGCAGGATTACAACTCATCTGGCCGATGGTATCCGCATTGGTGGTGAGCATCAGGACCTCACAACCCATACGTGCAGCCGCCAAAGCGGCCTCCACCCCAGCGTGCCCGGCCCCCACCACGATCACATCGAAGTCTTTAGGATATCGGAAATTCATCTGAATCGGAATGTGGAAAGGTGTACTGAGCATCAAAGCGCCCCTCACCTTCAATCTTCTCCAGTCGACCATTCGCACTGAGGTGCTCGCATATCTGGTAAATAGTCTCGATCTCCTCCACTGCCTGCATTTCCATGGCCAGATCATCAACACAAAGCGGATGGCCATCACGCCGCATCAGGCACTCAAAAAGGTCCATTTGCAACTCAACCACCCTCTGAGCAGCTTGTTTTCCCGCTTCCACGCCCGGCTGATGGTATGCGTTTATATTGACCAAAGAGGCGTAAAAGCCCACCGCTCTCTCGTAAAGCGCAATCAAGACCCCCACTGTAAAAGGGGATACATCCTTTACGGTAATCGTAATCGATTCCCGGCCTCCCTCATACAAAGCCCTTCGTGTTCCCTGAAAAAACCCACTGAGATAATCACCTGAGGTTATTGCGTCTTGTTCCACGTGGAACAATTCCCCCGAACGCTCTTCAAGGACCTGAATAAAGGTAGCAAAGAAATTAGGTACCCCATCGCGCAGTTGTTGAATATATGCGTGCTGGTCGGTAGAACCCTTGTTGCCATAAACAGCAATCCCTTGATTTACCACGTTCCCATCCAAATCTTCTTTTTTTCCTAGCGATTCCATGATAAGCTGTTGTAAATAGCGAGAAAATAGCTCTAAACGATCTTTATAAGGCAAAATTACCATATCTTTATCTCCTTTACCGTTACAGGAGTGCATCCAGGCCAATGCGAGACGAGCAGCCGGGTTGGTATTGATATCTGGCCGGCGAGTCACCTCATCGCAAGCAGCTGCACCGGCTAGGAGTTGATCAATATCCAAGCCCTGGAGTGCTGCCGGCAAAAGACCCACTGCTGAAGTCTCACTGGTTCTCCCCCCAACCCAGTCCCACATTGGAAAACGCTTTAGCCATCCATCCTTCTCTGCAATCTGATCAAGGGCCGATCCCTCTCCCGTGATGGCACAAGCATGTTCTGCAAAGTTTAGACCTGCTCTTTCATACGCTGCCTTTGCCTCTAACATCCCATTACGAGTCTCTTTAGTCCCACCGGACTTGGAAATTACAATCGATAGCGTTTTTTTCAGTGAATTTCCTATTTCTGATAAATCTTTATCGATACCGTTAGGGTCAGTGTTATCAAAAAACCATATTTTCATGCGATTTGATGCCGGATCACCAAGTGCATGAGATACAAATTGAGGTCCTAGGGCTGATCCGCCAATCCCGATAATGATCAGGTTCTCAAAAGTGCCGCCATCTCCAGCAATCTCACCAGCATGAACTGTTGAGGTAAACTCCTTTACCGACCGTACTCCCGAATCAATTTGTTCCTTAATTTCCTCATTCGGGGCTAATGCCGAATTACGCAACCAGTAATGACCCACCATCCGGTTTTCATCAGGGTTTGCGATCGCCCCCTTCTCCAAGTCTGTCATAGCAGAGAAAGCCCGATCTATCGCCTCCTGATTTACTTCAAAGAAGTCATCAGCAAAATCCAAACGGCTAAGGTCTAGCCTCACTCCAATTTCTTCGTGAAATGTAGTACGCTCTTTATAGCGATCCCAAAGTTTAAGTGCATCTGTTTCCATGGGGAAGAGGGGAGCATATACAGTAAAGGCCCTTATCAGCAAGCTGGCGGTGAAGCCGTTTTTTTGGTAAGAAATTCGTTTTGAGGAGATCTAATGAGTAAAAACAAGGTCCTAATCTTCGATACAACCTTACGGGATGGAGAGCAATGCCCGGGGGCATCCATGAACCTACGGGAAAAGTTGGCCATAGCCCGTCAGTTGGGTGCGCTAAAAGTGGACGTGATTGAGGCGGGATTCCCCGTGATTAGCGAAGGCGATTTTACTGCTGTTCAGTCCATTGCCAAACAGATTAAAGGCCCTCAAATTGCAGGGCTGGCCCGTTGCGTCCCCAAGGATATTGATGCAGCGGGAGCAGCGGTCAAACCAGCCGGTAAACAAGGCCGGATTCATGTCTTTCTCGCCACTTCCAAGATCCACCGTGAACACAAGCTGGGCAAAGCTCAGAATGAAATCCTCCGGCTCGCGGTAGAAAGCGTTAAGCGCGCCTGTAAATATGTAAAGGACGTAGAATTTTCACCGGAAGATGGCTCACGCACAGAACCCGATTTTTTGGTGGAGATATGTAAAGCGGTCATCAAGGCCGGAGCCACTACCGTCAATATTCCGGACACCGTTGGCTGGGCTGTGCCCGATGAATTTGGTGGACTCATCAGTCATCTGCACGAAACCGTGCCTGAGTTTCAGAATGGCAAGGCGATTATCAGTGTCCACTGCCATAATGATTTGGGCCTAGCGGTTGCCAATTCATTGGCCGCAGTCAAAGCGGGTGCACGTCAGGTGGAGTGCACGGTTAATGGCATCGGTGAGCGCGCCGGCAATGCAGCCATGGAAGAAGTGGTAATGGCCCTCAAAACCCGTAAGAATTTCTACCGCGGCTTCACCTGTGGACTGGAAACAAAGGAAATCGTGAAGGCCTCCAAGCTGGTCGCCCGAATGAGCGGGCTAGGAGTGCAACGTAGCAAGGCTATTGTGGGGGAAAATGCTTTCGCCCACTCCAGCGGGATTCATCAGGACGGCATCCTGAAAAAGCGTGAGACCTATGAAATCATGAACCCCAAGCACGTGGGCTGGGGCAAGACCGAGCTTCCGCTCACCAAGCACAGCGGCCGAGCTGCAGTGACCGTGCGCCTGAAACACCTCGGCTTCAAGATGGACTCCGAAGAAATTAGTTCTATTTTCGATAAATTCAAAGAAATCGGGGATAAAAAGAAGTTTGTTTATGATGATGATCTTGCCGCGCTGGTAGAAGGGCACATCACCACAATTCCTGAAACTTGGGCATTAGAATATCTGAACGTGAGCACCGGCAACCAAACAGTCCCCACAGCCACAGTTCGCCTAACCAAAAAGAGGGGTCGCAAAACCCAAGTGGAGGAGGATGCCAGTATCGGTGATGGTCCTGTGGATGCATCTCTCAAGGCCATCGACCGTATATCTAAAACCAAGGGGAAACTGATGGACTACTCAATCAGAGCAGTATCCCAAGGCAAGGACGCACTGGGGGAAGTCACCCTAAAAGTTGATTTCGGAAACAGTGAACTCGTGGTGGGGAAGGGCGCCAGCACAGACATCATCGAGGCAAGTGCCAGAGCTTACTTGAATGCGGTTAACCGGTATCTGAACAACGATCGCAAAGGCCGAAAGCGTAAGCCTCGACAACCGTGAATAGACTAGCTTCATCATTGATTCAGGCGCTCGCAATCTGCTGCTGCGTGCCTGTCGGGATGTATGCCGGGGAGATTGAACTCAATCGCAAGTGGAAGCTTTACGAAATAAATGGACGTAACCAGTCCGACTTACGTCGAAACCTGAATGCTAAAGGCCCCGTTAATCCGGATTCAGGAAAACGGTTTGATGCCCGAACCGATTGGAAGCTGGGATGGGAGTACAAATACGAGAAAGGTCCCAAAAAATTCTACCGACTTTCTTCTCATACCGTCACGGTCACTGCCACCATTTATTTCCCGAAATGGGCTGACATGGAATCCGGTAACCCTTTGGCTCAACGACTATGGCTGGTTTACATTCACAAACTAAAGCGACACGAAGAAGGCCACGTCGAATTGGCTCAACGCGCAGGTCAAGTCCTTAGTAACCGTCTTAGCCAACTTGGCGCGTATGAGACAAGAATCGAGCTTGAGGAGGCCATCAAGAAAAAAGCCCAGGAAGTCACCCGCATCCACCAGGCTCTTCATCAGGATTACGATCGCCGTACCAATCATGGTAAATCTCAAGGAGCGCGGTTCCCCTAATACTTGCGCCATTAGCCCCATCAACCTAATCTAGGGCCATGAAAACCGCTTTCTTTTGTTCCTTGGCACTTTTGTCGCTAGTCACGAGCCTTTTGGCTAAAGACAAAATTGGTGTAGTACAAAAGGTCGCCCCCAACGTCTATTTCCATCAAGGCAATCTGGACAAAGGGCACTGCAATCAGGGTTGGATTGTCTTCAAGGACTTTGTTTTGGTGGTCGACGGCAACTTCCCAAGTGGCGTGACTGAGGTGCTGCCTAAAATTAAAGCCACGACTAAAAAGCCGATAAAATACGTAGTCGATACGCATCACCACGGCGATCATGCCTATGGCAATCAGGCCTGGGCGGAGGCCGGGGCCACCGCGATTGCATCGGAAGGAGCACTGCGAGAAATGAAAAAATACGAGACTGGGTTTTTTGGCGGCCATCCCTTGGGTCGGTGGGAATGGGCAGCTAAAAGCCGGGAAGACGTGCGAAAAAGCAAACTCTTGCCACCCCAGATAATTTTTAAGGATAAAATGGTTTTTGATGATGGGCAAATGCGCGCAGAACTCATGTTCCTGGGTAACGCACACACTCATGGCGATGTTTTTGTGTGGCTACCCAAGGAAGGGATTCTGTTCAGTGGAGATGCTTGCGTAAACGGCCCCTACAATTACATGGGAGATGGCAACTCCTTGGATTGGCCAAAGACCCTTGATTCAGCCAAGGCTCTCAAGCCCAAAACCGTTTGCCCCGGGCACGGGGCGATGGCTGATGGCGGCTTGATTGATGATCAAAAAGCCTATTTCATCACACTCCAAAAGCAGGTCAGGCAGTTAGTGAAACAGAAGACCTCCCTTGAACAGTTGAGTGAACAAACTGAAGCTATTCGAATAAAAGTTTTAAAGAACAAAAAAATTAGCCGTTACGTTGGAAAGAAGTTTGCAGATCAACTGGAAAAAATTTACGGCGATTTTACCGGACAGACATTGGGCCGTCTGGATGTGGTTAAAGAATCAGAAAAAACTAAAAAATAATGAAACGCACACTTCAATTCATTCTCTTTCTTTCTTTGGCATCCACACTGGCTGCGGCAGAAGTCGAAGCTAAATGGTGGAAAGGTAATTTGCACACGCACTCCCACTGGAGTGATGGAGATGATTACCCTGAACAAATCGCGAAATGGTATAAAACTAATGGCTACCATTTCTTAACCCTTACTGACCACAACACCCTGCAAAAAGGTGAGCGTTGGATTGATGTCATGAAGAGTAAGGGTGGGCCACCGGCCTTTGTTAAGTACTCGACTGATTGGGGGGAAGATTGGGTCCAAACCCGAACACGGGAAGGGCGCCAAGAAGTGCGCCTCCGCACTTTGGAAGAATTCCGCAAGAAACTTGAAACACCTGGAAGGTTCTTATTAATGCAAGGTGAAGAAGTAACCGATAGATGGAAAACTGCTCCTGTCCATATGAATGCAACCAATTTGCGCGAACTGATTAAGCCTCAGGGAGGCAATAGTGTTTATGAAGTCATGCAACGAAACATGAATGCGTTAGCCGCCCAGCGTAAAGCTACGGGCCAGCCGATGTTTCTCCATCTAAATCACCCGAATTTTGGTTGGGGAGTCACCGCGGAGGATCTCATGAAAGTCAAAGGAGAGCAGTTTTTTGAGGTCTATAACGGGCATCCTGCAGTCCGAAACCTTGGAGATAAAACACATGCCAGCACCGAGCGCATGTGGGATATTATTAATACTCGCAGACTCGGAGAGCTAAACATGAACATTCTTTATGGATTAGCCACCGACGATTCTCATAACTACCATGGCATGGCCCCTAACCGTAGTAACTCAGGACGAGGCTGGGTCATGGTTCGTGCATTAAATCTTAAGCCAACGGCTTTAATTAATGCGATGGAATCGGGAGATTTTTATTCCAGCACCGGAGTCACCCTGAAAGAACTAACACAGACAAAGAAGGAAATCGCCATCAGTGTCGCTTTAGAAAAGGGCATTAGCTATACCATACAGTTCATCGGCACACGAAAAGGATACGATCCCAAGAATGAACCTTACACTCTGGCCAGTGGGGCAAAAATGCGTGTCACCCACAGATACAGCGACGATATTGGACAGGTTCTAGCAACCATAAAAGGGCCTCATGCGGTTTACCGATTAAAAGGAGACGAAATATTCGTAAGGGCGAAAATTATATCATCCAAACTTCAGAAGAATGCCATCACTCCCAAAGCTAACGAGATGGCCTGGACTCAGCCGATAACCCCATAAACAAAGCCGGACCAGGTGGCCTGAAGGCGGCCTGCCTGGTCCGGTGAACACAGAAACAGTACAAGTAGGCTACTGCAGGTATCGGTTCTGATTGTACTGGATCAGAACCTAAATTCTCTTTTGTTTCTGGGTCCAGCAGCACCCTCCTTGGTGGTACCACTGTCTCGGAGCTAACCAGCAATTAACCCGATTGTCAAGAACAGCATAAAGGAAAACCACACAACTAGTAGTGTGGATAAAATAAATCAGGACTAGATGGAGGGTGAGGAGCTAATCTCCCAATAGTTTACGCAACGTCTCTTTGGCGGCGTCTTCGCGGCTAATTTCACCTTCTGAACGCTCAATCTTTTGGTAATTGCGCCGGGCAAAATCGAAGTATTCGCAGTAATTATTGCGGTCCTTTTCGTCTACCGGTTCGGCCCGGCGTTCTCGGCACTGGTGGGCTACAATCCGGTCGTAGTGAATGCAATTGCGGCAGCACCGCAGGTCAGTATTACAGTCCTCGCAGGTATCACGCCGCCCCGGCATATGGGCCGATTCCCATTCACAACCGCAGTTAAAGCAATGCCGTGTCATGCTTGTTGGAGACTACGAAGGTTAGTAACTCGGGACAAG
>CAZHJW010000095.1:0-8657 GCA_964533265.1 uncultured Pedosphaera sp. | reverse complement strand
TATGCCCGGAACACCGGACCCACCCGGACAAATCTGCAAAAGCTCGAGATTGCCGATGACAACGATATTTATCTGCTGCGTAAGGACCGTGCTGATCTCAAAAATATTCGCCAAAAAGAAGTGCTCAGAGGTGCTGGTCGGATGAAGGAACACGGTGCCCAGAAGGTCCTCGCCTGGTTTGGCGATGCCGCGCACGATGTACCTGATGATCCCAAGCTCAAATGGGGCACGCACAAGTTCATGTTGCCCAATCCCGTATACGGGAACTGGGATGAATAGCCTTCGGCTACTTCTCCAGTAGTGCCATTACCGCCCAGCAGGTGGCACTGATTGAGATAAACTGATCCTTGCCGTGCGGAAAGCCGCTCTCGAAATATTTCTGGATGGGTTTACTGCGGGTCTTGACCTGCCATGAACCGTCAGCCTTCTGGTTTTTGAGCAACCATGCCGCGCCGTGTTTGTATTGGGGCGAACTGACTTTCAGCAAGCTACTTTCCTTCAGTGCCATCAGCGCCTGCCCGGTCGCATAGGCATCGCTCTTCATATTTGGTAATTGACCCCAACCGCCATCTTTGCGTTGCAGTTTCAGCAAGGCCTTGGCTGCAGCTATTTTTTCCAGATCGGCCTTGGCCCAGTGCAGCCCGAGCACCTTGAAGGTCTGATCCTCCGTGGAATTGACTTTAGCATGCTTCAGCCAGTTTGCGGCTCGTTTGGATTGTGTGCCTTCCGGGATTCCCTTGATTCCCAAGGCCGTGGCCATGAGGTCGCTGTCTTCCAATGGCGGCCGATGCGTACGGATGCGCCAGCTGCCGTCCTTGTTTTGTTTCTTTAATAGGTACTGGATCAGCGCCTTGGAGATTTCATTGGCCGCCTCATTGGCAGCAGTTAACCCGGCGAGCGCGTAGCCTGCACTATAGGATCCGCCGGGAACGCCTTCGCCCTTGGGCAGCCGATCCTTGCGATCGTCGAAGTATTCCAGCGTGAACTTCGCCTGCGCGGCGATCGTGTCTTCACGAATAGACAATTCGGCCAGCTTGGCGCGGTTGAGAGTCATTATCGTCAGTGCTTGATGATGACAGGAGAAGCAGTCGCGTTCTTGGGTGTATATTGCTGCACTTTTTTCGATGAGCGGAATGGCGCGCTGCGCAGCCATACGCATGGCGTCATCGGCGGCGAGCCAATTGATTCCCGTTACGAAAAACAACAAGACAAGGATTCTCATCGCATGTACCCCGGCAACCAGCCACGGGAGCCCTGGGGAGGGATGGTGTCAGCAGCATCCTTCCCGTCGGCGAGGGTGAAGGCGATGGCGAGGGGGAAACGACCTTTGGGAGCATTTCGGGTATAGGTGCCTTCTCCCCAAAACTCTCCCTTGGCAACGACATCAAGTCGGGTGACCTTGCCGGCCTCAGTTTCAATGTGACCGAGCAACTCCGCCTCGTAACCACGATCGCCTTTAGCGGTTTTTAATTGGACGGTGGCGCGGAGCTGGCCGTTGCGCAGAGTGCCTTGGAGTTTTTGAATTTCGTTCTCACGCCACATGGGAGGTTCGCCCCGTGTGTTGTCCACCAGATGAAACCGTGCGAGACGTTGCAGCAGACTTTGGGGCAGTTGGTCTTTTGTCAGCGCAGCGTGTTCACTGGCACTGATCCACAAATTATCGCGTCCGAGGGATTGCTGAAAAATCTTTCGGTACTCGTTCTTCGGTTCCTCATAGCCACCCAATACCTTGGAAGTCACTCGCACCACCAGTCCGCCCTTCGGCAGCTTGGGATTGTAGCGCGCATCGGGTGCGCCCTTGGCAATAGCTGTCGCCTTTACCGGACGATGTTTCTCCAGCGAACCGTTGATCATGCGTAGCACACGATCGGCTCCACGGTTGTTCGTAAAAGCCAATAGCCGCCCTGCGGCATCGGCGGTGTAGAACCCTTGCGTGGTGCCGCGTCCGACCTTACGCGGACCTTGATTGGCGATCTTCTGGTAAAATTTCCCCTCGTTGTCCTTTTGCCGCCGCTGATAGGCCTGATCGATGGCCACGGGAATAAAGCGCGTTTGCAGGAGTTTCACGATGACGGGATTGGCAAAGGTCGACTCACGGTCGAGCACGCCGTTGTTTCACGTGCAGCCCAAGGGATGTCCGTCCATCGCCCAGATAAAGATCGGTTTTCCTTCCCTCGCTGCAACGGCTTGCGCGTCCAGTACCGAGGTCTTCCAAGGGATCGTGCGCCACGTTTCCCTAGGATCGGACTGTAGTTCACGATGCAGCTTTTGAAACTCAGCATCTGTCAGCGCCCACGCCGACTGTACGATCATAAAAGGGACCAACCACAACACTTTCATGGGGTTATCCTCGTGGTCGTGAGGGAATTGTCACGCCAAAATGAATTAACCAAAGAGGCAGAGAGAGTGAGGAGCGGAGGGAAGAAGGTCATTTTAGACGAGAACCTCGATCTTTTTCTTGCCATTCCAGTTTCCTGAGGCAATGTCTCATGCCTTGCGCCCATGCAGGGTGCATCAGTAATAAGATACGATTATGGCAACAGGAAAAGTAGCTCGGTTTTTGGACCAAAAAGGTTTCGGCTTCATCGCACCCGATGATGGCGGCAAGGACTTGTTTGTGCACATCAATGAAGTGGAAGGAGGCCAACTGCAGGAAGGCGACTCGGTGGAGTTTGACGAAACCGACAGTCCCAAGGGCAAACAGGCCTCTAATGTGAAGGTCGTTTAAGGCCTCCACCAGATTCTCTAGTATTCTCCGTGCCGCGGTGGTGAAAATTTAATCACCACCAGGATTGCACCGTAGTCCACTTTTTGGGCTTCACAATTGTTCCCTGATCAGGAAATTATTTCTTCACTGGCTTTAATGCGCCGCGCGGCACAAGGGCCATGGAGGTAGGGGTGTAGTTGCAGGTGCAGCCTCCTGAAAGGTTGGGTACATTCAGTACGCCATTGGCCGGGAAAATATTGTTACTGCAGGCACCCCGCAGATTCCAGAGCGGCTGAAACTTCTGAGTGTCAAGATCGATATAGGCGGCGTTGCCCTTGTAGCGGGTGGTGGCAAGGTAGGGGCTGGTGCGCAAAGGCGTGCAGCCGCGCCGGAACCACTTGAGTCTTTCACCCTGTTGGGCACCGCTGGTGAGATCGTACATCACAAAGTTATCCGAGCCACCCACCAGCAGGCTGTCTCCGGCGATGAGGCCGCCACTTTTATAGTTCCATTTGTTCTGGCTCGGGTTGGCTGTATTTTTCTTACGGTGAACCGATCCGTCTTTGCCCTTATAGATGGCCGTGCCGGTTAGTAGCAGATCGTGAGGTTCGCTATAGCGTAGGTCGGTGCCACCGACCCCCTGCCAGACCTGTCGGCCGCTCGTTATATCAAGGGCGAAGGTCTTGGTATTGCTTTTTGCAAGCGTCTCACCGCGGCGGGCATTGAGCAATTCAGCAACGTAAACATGGTTGCCACCCACCGCCAGGCTCAGCTCTGCGCGTTGAGCCTCAAAGAACCACTGCATGTCCCCGGTTTTTCGGTCCAGACAGATGACGGTTTTGCCGAGGTTTCCCACCAGTGAATTTTTCCATAATCGTAATCGCACCAGATTGCCCTGGATTTTTTCAGGCATGGCAAAACGGGCCTGCTCTTTGCCGGTTGCCGCGTTGAGCACGATACAGGAACGGCCGGCTGCCACATAGATGGCATCTTCCATGGTCACAAACTCTCCCACGTTCCCGGCTCCGGCGGCCTGGGGCATGGGTCGCTCCCAGAGGCGGCGTCCGGTGAAGACATCGAGGGCAAGCATACGGTCTGCGCGTACTAGGATGCGTCCACCCGCCACGCGCACCTCGGTTTTGCCCGGTTGGCGCTGCCAGCGAATGGAGCCGTCATACCACAGGAGGCTCAGTGGCCCGCGCAGGTAACGGTCATCGGATGCGCCGGTATTGCCAGCACCACCTCCGGCATGCGACCAGTCAGCGGCTTCTGGCAAAGCGCCACTGCGTGCAAGGAGCAGCCATTTTCCTTTTTCGGTGATTTTCGCGGTCTTGATGTCTGCGGCGGTTTGTTTCCAAGGTTCACGACCTGTCTGAGGGACCGGCAGGCAGGCCGTGCCGCCGTAAGGGCGCAGGGTGTGGAAAATATTATGGAAGGAGTTCGCGCCGGCTTCAGCCGTGAAACGCCGAGGCGTTTCAGTAACGACCAGATTCGCGATGAAGGGTGGGAAGGAGTAGGTTAAGGGATCGCCCACATGTACCGAAATTTTGTGGCCGTAAATGCCACGTTCATGGAGGGTGCGGCGCAGGGTATTCACCCGGGCGACATTGGAATCAATGGCGATGACCGTAAATTTCTCAGCCAATGCCTCGGCTAACACACCGTCCTTCAGGCCCAAGACAAGGCAATAGCCGCCGGTCGCTTTTGCTGCCCCGATGAGGGTTTCCACCTGCTGGGTTGCAGCCTTGGCTGGCAATGTGGGTTTTGTGTGTGCCACGGGCTTGGCAATTTCATCCTGACCAAAGGCATAGAGCCGGCCCTCGCGTGTGGAGACAAACAGTCGACCATGGGAGGCCACCACACTTACTGGATCTCCCTCCACCTTTGCTTGCCACGAGATCTTTGGTTTATCATTGGCTTGAGGCAGATCAATGGCTGCCACCTTGCCCGGCCCCGTGGCATACAGCCGGTTACCTGCCTGGATACGCACGCGCAGGTCAGTGGCAAACTTCCAGCGCTGGGGGAAATTGGCGCGCCATTTATCCGGATACTTGTCGTTCTTGCGCTCGGGTAGCTTTGTGCGGGGTTCGAGTTTCAGGTTGGTGATATCCTCAGCGACGATGCCGTTATCGGTGTAAATCATCGTGTCATCGGTAAGCACCGGGCGCCGGAAATCGCCAAGGTATTTTTGGTTGGTCGGCTCAATCCGGATGCGTGTCAGGCCTGCAGGGTAGAGTTTGCTTTTAAAATCGTTGCGCCCACGTGAATCAGCAAACTTTTCATCGTTGGGCCGGCGCATATCATACAAGTCACCACTGTGTGCGAGGAACCGACCGCTGCCGGCCACAAACCATGTTCCCTTGGGTAGCCCCGTACGACCGCCCCAGCCCATGGTGTAGTTACCCAGTTCGCCGGTCTTGAGGTCAAACACTGCGGGCAACTGTGTGCCACACGGCGCGACTAATCGGCCATCTACCACTGTCAGGTAACCCTGCGGTGAAAGCCCCATCACCTGTTCCACTCCATGGTCGAGGTTTGCCTTGGCGATCTTGTCACTGTCGCTATTGGTCCAGAGTGCTTTGCCATTCTTGGCATTGACTGCATGAATGAAGATCCCTTCCTCAGGCCATAACCCTGCGGAAAAATAGAGGACATCCTCATGTAACACAACCCCACCACGCACCGGCCACATGGGGATGAGCCGACGATTCCCCAGAAGATTGCGATCAGCACGACCCTCGGGATGGCCGTAAAATTTCCAGCGCAATTTTCCGGTCGTTGCATCGACACAGTAAACATACCCATCATCGGAGCCGAAATAGACCGAGCCCTCATGAGCCACCGGCGCAAAACGCACCGGGCCTCCAGTGAAGAAGTTCCAACGTATTTCGCCAGTGGCCGTGTCCAGTGCACTCACGCTGTCAGTGACCATGGATGGCACAAACATCGTTTTACCCATTACCACCGGTTCGTAGGCGGCATCGTAACGCAGGCGTACTTCGCCTGGGAAAGCCGGGGAAGGGGCGGCAAACTTACGGCTCCACTGCAGGTGCAATTGGGATGGCAACGTTTCAGGAGAGGCTGCGCCGCGGTTGGCGCCAAAACGGAATTGTGGCCAGTCTGCTGCCTGAGTCACTAGGCAAAGGGCGAGAGTAAAGAAAAGAACTCGGAGCTTGTGCATGGCTGAAAGTATCCATTGGTGCTTTATCTCTGGCAAGATCCCATCCTGAAAAGGACTTGGAGGGTCAAGGCTGGATTAAGGGTAAATCCGCCGGTTTTCTTGACATTGCGCTTTGGTTGCCCGATAGACTCTGGCCCTTCATGGCACAGGATAATTCATTAATGGATGCGATTGTTTCGCTCTGCAAACGCCGCGGGTTTGCTTTTCAGTCCTCCGAGATTTATGGCGGTCTCAGAGGTCTGTGGGATTATGGGCCATTAGGTGTGGAGCTCAAGCGCAACATCAAGGAGGTGTGGTGGCGTGACATGATCACCACCCACGATGAACTGGCGCAACCTGAAGGGGCGCCCAGTTCCTTCCAGATGGTGGGCATTGAATCCTCCATCATCATGCACCCGCGCGTATGGAAGACTTCCGGCCATTACGATTTGTTTCATGATTCAATGGTCGATTGTCGCGAGAGTAAAAAACGCTACCGTTATGATCATGTTAAAGGTCGCTGGGTATCTCATGAGGGCAACAAGGTCTTTATTACCACTGCGGGCGACGTAGATGATTTGCAAGTGGCTCTGAGTGCGTGTGCTCTGCAGTATTTTGGTTTGAAGGCGAAGTACGCCGATAAACTGGAGTGGGAAGGTGAGATTGCTGATTTACCCACGGTTAAAGATCACAGTCAGGTGGTGGGACCTGACACCAAGGAACTAGGGACTCTAACTGAGCCGCGCGAATTTAACCTGATGTTTGAGACCTACATTGGCGCAATGCGTGATGAGGATAACAAGGCGTTCCTGCGGCCTGAGACCGCACAAGGGATGTTTGTGAACTTCAAGAACATCATTGATAGTAACCGTGTGAAGGTGCCTTTTGGGATTGCGCAGCAGGGCAAGAGTTTCCGTAACGAGATTACCCCGCGTAACTTTACCTTCCGCAGTCGGGAGTTTGAGCAAATGGAGATGGAGTTTTTCTGTCACCCTGATGAATCCTTCAAGTGGTACACCTATTGGCGCGACCGGCGTTTCAAGTGGTATACCGATTTGGGAATCGATGCTTCCAAGCTGATTCTACGTGATCACGAAAAGGATGAGCTCTCCCATTACTCGGTAGGTACGGCCGATGTGGAGTACGCTTTTCCATTCTGCGAGGAGGGTGAATTCGGTGAACTGGAGGGAGTTGCCCACCGTGGTGATTTTGATCTGCGTTCTCACATGGAGGGTAAACTCGTGCGCGAAGGCGAAGACCTGGTGGTCGAGAAGGATGCAGAGGGTAATCCAAAGTATCCGGGTAGCGGCAAAGATCTCACCTTCTATAATGATGAAACCAAGGAACGCTATGTGCCGCACGTCATTGAACCGGCGGCCGGTGCGGATCGCACGGTTTTGGCCTTTATTTGTAATGCTTACAACGAGGAGACGATCACCAATGAGAAAGGCAAGGAAGAGACACGCGTCGTCATGAAATTTCATCCGCGTGTCGCCCCCTACAAGGT
The DNA here is from genome assembly GCA_964533265.1 of uncultured Pedosphaera sp. Lineage (GTDB taxonomy): Bacteria > Verrucomicrobiota > Verrucomicrobiia > Limisphaerales > UBA1100 > UBA1100. The sequence continues at coordinate 1,283 of CAZHJW010000095.1, read as the reverse complement.
AGGCGTCTTCCCGTTACTCAAGAACAAGCCCGAACTGGTGGCCAAGGCCCGTGAGGTGTGCAATCTCCTTAGACCGCACATGGCCGTTTTCTATGATGAAGGCGGTGCAATAGGCAGGCGTTACCGGCGCCAGGATGAGGCAGGGACACCCTATGGGGTGACCATCGACTTTGATACTCTCGGGGAAAAAGGTGATGAACTAAAGGACACCATTACCTTGCGTGATCGGGACACAATGGAACAAACCCGCATGCCCATTGCCGAAGTGCTGCCGTTTCTGCTGGAGAAAACCCGATAGTTCCTCCTACACTTTGTCATGACCCCCGCAGAGGCAGCCCAATTGCTTGAGCAGTTTCGCGCTGGCAATATTAGTCAAGCGAAGGTACTCGCTGCATTGGGCAAGGAGCCGGTCAAGGATTTAGGCTTCGCTCAGGTGGATCAGCATCGTGCCTTGAGGCAGGGTTTTCCTGAGGTAATCTTTGGTGCAGGCAAGACGCCTGTGCAGGTAATGAAAATCGCCGGAGAAATTCTCAAGCAAAGTGATCGGGTGCTCATTACGCGTATCACCGATGGCCACGCAAAGGCCTTGAAGAAAAAGTTCAAAAAAGCAGTTCATCATGAGTCGGCCAGGTGTGTAGTCATTGAAAAGAAAAAGACCAAACCCAAGGGAGGCACCATCGCTATTCTCTCAGCGGGAACCAGCGATCAGCCGGTTGCGGAGGAAGCGGCCATCACAGCTGAAACGATGGGTAACAAAGTGCAACGACTTTACGACGTAGGCGTGGCAGGTTTGCATCGACTGCTTTCGCGCACGGAAGATTTTCGCGAAGCGAATGTCATTATCGTGGTTGCCGGTATGGAGGGAGCTTTACCCAGTGTGGTGGCTGGCCTGGTTGACAAACCGGTGATCGCCGTGCCGACCAGTATTGGTTATGGCGCCAGTTTTGAAGGAGTGGCTGCGTTACTGGGAATGCTTAATAGTTGTGGCAGTGGGGTTACGGTGGTGAATATTGATAACGGATTTGGCGCGGCTTATGCCGCCAGTCAAATTAACAGCTTGGTAAAGGACCAATGAAAAGCCTGCCCACCTTTGTAACCATTCTATGGTTTTGGATCGGTGTAGTTCCTCTTAATGGAGCTGGCTCTGCCAAGGTATATTCACAGCTGAAGGCTGCCTCGATTGAAATTCTTGTCAATGGCCGGTTGGCGGGTGCCGGAAGTGTGGTGGATGCTCAGGGTCATGTGCTCATTGCAAACCATATGGTACCGGTGGATGGAGTAAG
>CAZHJW010000094.1:0-8664 GCA_964533265.1 uncultured Pedosphaera sp. | reverse complement strand
TCAAAATCTTCAGCCAGCATACTATCAGACAAATCCATGGATACGACGATATCAATTCCGCTGGCTCGGATGCGTTGTTTACCTTCGCCCCATTGTGGTCTTGCCAGAGCCAATATGAAGCCCGCTACAGCAATCCAACGTAATAACCAAAGAAAGCGTCCGGCTTTTTGAGGAGCTATTTTCTGGAAGCGTCGCATCAGTGCCAGAGAGGAATAAATTACGGCCGGCGGAGTGCCTGTTGCCCCCTTTAGCCAGCCTGCCAGAGGTAGTAAAAACAGCAGCCAAAGCCAGACTGGTTCGGCAAAGGTAAAGTTATTCATGAGTTCATTTTAGGTGGCTCAATCCTTGGAGGCATGCTGCCGGGAAGGGTGGGGGCTGTTTCATTCACTATTTTGACTGCGACAGTATGGAGTTGACGACACTCCTCTTCAGTCGGGTCCAAGCGGGCGAACTTGGGGAAGTCACAGTATTTAAGGAATTGGGCGAGTAATTCTTTTTGTTCCCCGGTCATTTGCGGCATGCTCTGGAGTTCACTAAGAAATTCTTCAGTGGTACGTTCTGGGGCATGTGCATCAAACCGTTCTTCCAGATACACGCGTAGAATGTCGGCGGTTGCTTCAATAAACAAAACAGGGGTACCCAAGAGTGCCCACGCTTCCCGAAGTTTTCGTTGAGCTACCTCATCTGGCTTGGGGCCGGTGGCGGGCTGGACTGGTTTGTACAGGGCCCAGAAAAGTAGGGCAGCACCTGCCATGAGCAGTACCACGAGTAGCCACCACATGGTACTTGAGCCATCGCCGCTCTCTAGGTCCAATGGCGGCTTAATCTCAAGGATATCGAGCTTGTTGGTGTCGTTCATGCTCGGCGTTGACGTTCGAGGCGGGTGCGGAAGAATTTTGATAATTCCGGTAGGTAGGGTTTGTTGGTCCTGAGGCGAATGTGATCGATGCCAATACCACTTAATTGCTGCTCCAGTTCTTCTTGCGCATGTGCCTGTTGACGGCTAAATGCAGAAAGTTCCTCTTCGTTGCGAAGAGTCACTTCGCCAACTTCACCTGTTTCGGCATCTTCCATGGTGATTCGGCCCAACGTGGGGAGTTTCTCCTCGTGGAGGTCGGTGATTTGAATGGCGATCACATCATGTCGACGACGAGCCTGTTGCAGGGCGGACACGGGCAAAGGATCAAGAAAGTCTGAAAGCACCACCATAACAGACCGCCTCCGAAATGTCTTTTGCAGATGCTGCAGGGCATGTCGCAAATCGCCTCCCCGATGATCGGGAGTGTGATCCAGAATGTCGCGTACCAATCGCAGGACGTGTCGGTTGCTTTTCGCTGGAGCAACATATTTTTCCACGCGCTCGGTAAAGAGCGTGAGGCCGACCTTGTCGTTGTTTCGTTGGGCTGCAAAAGCAAGTAGAGCGGCGACTTCCGAAGCCAGATCGCGTTTAGTTTGTTCACCGCTGCCAAAGGTTCCTGAGGCACTGAGATCGACCACCAGCATGATGGTGAGCTCGCGTTCTTCAACATATTGTTTGATGAACGGTTGGTTGAGACGGGCAGTGACGTTCCAGTCGATGTGCCGAATTTCGTCTCCCGGTTGATATTCGCGGATGTCGTCGAAGTCCATGCCTTGCCCCTTGAAGATACTCTGGTATTGACCAATCATCAGGTCACTGACCAGTCGGCGGGTGCGGATCTCAATCTGCCGCACCTTGGCCTGAAGTTCGGGCAGTTTCATGGAAATTAGGGGACCGGGAGGTGATCTAGTAGCAGTTGCACGACTTCTTCACTGCTTTTTTCTTGGGCTTCCGCTTCATAAGAGATGTGCACACGATGCCGTAATACATCCATGGCAATACTCTTTACATCCTGTGGAGTTACATAACCGCGACCTTGCACAAAGGCGTGGGACTTGGCAGCGAGCGTTAGAAATATGGTGGCACGGGGAGAGGCTCCCAGATCGATCAGATCTTTTGCAGGGACCTTGTATTTTTCCGGATCACGGGTGGCACATACTAGGTTGACGATGTAGTCCTTCACCTTGTCGTCTACGTAGATGGTGTCGACCACCTTGCGTGCGGCAAGAATTTGGTCGGCTGTGATCACTTGAGAGGCCTCAGGCAGACCTTCGGTTTTGGCCCAGTCATCAAGAATAAGACGCTCCTCATCCCATGCAGGGTAATCGATAACGACCTTAAGCATGAACCGGTCTACCTGCGCTTCAGGTAGGAGATAGGTGCCTTCCTGTTCAATCGGGTTTTGTGTAGCCAGTACGAGGAAGGGCGACGGCAGAGGGTAAGTGGTTTCGCCGATAGTAACCTGTTTCTCCTGCATCGCTTCAAGGAGAGCACTTTGAACCTTGGCCGGAGCACGGTTGATTTCATCAGCAAGTACAAGGTTGGCAAACACCGGTCCCTGGCGTGTGGTGAATTCGCCTGATTGAGGATTGTATATTTGTGTTCCGGTAACATCGGCGGGGAGCATGTCGGGAGTAAATTGGATTCGGGAAAAGTCGACATTGATGGTGTCAGACAAGGTTTTAATGGCCAGTGTCTTTGCTAGACCCGGTACTCCTTCTAGAAGCACATGACCATTGGCAAGTAGGCTGATCACCAGTCTTTCCATCAGGTAAGATTGGCCGACAATGACTTTCCCAGCCTCTTCTAGAAGGGGGCGCACAAACGCGCCGGCCTCGATTACCTGTTTATTGGCTGCCTCGATTTCGTCCCGATTCATGTCGGGAGAGTAACGGCTGAGGCCCAAAGGCTAAAGGCCGAAAAAATCAGCCCATTCATGTTCCTTAAAGCCGACCAGTCCCCCCTCCTTGTTGATTACAAAGGGGCGTTTTATCAGATTGCCATTTGTATTGAGCATGTCGATCAACTGGGCTTCTGAGAGCTTGGGGATGTTATCTTTAAGGTTCAATTTCTTGTAATCGGAGCCGGAGGTATTGAAGAGTTTGCGTATATTCCCCTTATAGGATTTAAGCATTCGTCGCAGTTCGGTCCTGTTGGGTGGCGTTTCGCGTATGGGGATAACCTTGTAATCCGCTCCTTTTTGCTCGAGCCATTTGAGTGCTTTTCGGCAGGTGCTGCAACCATTGTACTCATAGACTTTGTTGGGCATGAGGCGGAGAATAGCGATCTATCAAAGCTGAGTGAAGACATATCGTGCTTGAATTACATCTTTTTCAATTTGCGCCTTTAGGGCCTCCATTGTTTCAAAATCCTGCTCTTCGCGTAATTTACTAACGAAAGTCAAAGCACATTTATGTCCATAAATTTCCTCCTCAAAGTCCAGTAAATGCGCTTCTACATGGAGGGTTGATTTATGCTCCTTTGCGGTTGGACGGAAGCCAATATTTACTGCGGCTCTATGAGGTTGCCCGCTCACCTCTGCATGAGCGGTATAAACTCCATGGGGCGGGGTACAGAGACCTGCAACATCCAGATTTGCAGTCGGAAACCCCAATTGCCGGCCTCGTTGGTCGCCTTGAATTATAATTCCACATAGCGTGTATTCGCGCCCGAGCATCTGCCCTGCCGCATCAAGATTCCCTTTTCCGATTGCTTCACGAACTCGTGTACTGCTAAGGGTTTGCCCATCAAGCGATACACTCGCTAAGCCGTGGGTAATGAAGTTAAGGTCCTCCCCGAGGTGATGAAGTAGTTTTACGTTGCCAGATCGATCGTGACCGAAGACGAAGTTGGCTCCGACGCAGACGGAGCTGATGCGGCCAAGATCAACAGCTAGTCCGCGGATAAATGCTTCGCCGGGGATCTGGCTCATGGCCTCGTCAAAAGGTAGAACTAGTGTTGCCTCAATACCAAGGGATTCAATGGCATTAAGCCTTTGCTCGAGAGTATGAATTAATAGCGGTGCATGCTCAGGGGCGGTGACTCTTGCTGGGTGCTCATCGAAAGTGACACAAAGCGCGGTGGCTTCGAGTTGATGTGCATCTGAAACCGCCTGCCGGATGACCTGTTGATGGCCTAGGTGAACGCCATCAAACATACCAATTGCACAACAAACCCGGCCGTTAACCGGTTGCAGGTGGCGTGCGTCATTGAGAATCCTCATGTTGGTTGCAACATGCTTGTAAGTTCCAATAAAGAGACTATTCGGGTTGGTAGTTCCTTATCGGGTAATTTAACAAGTCTCTCCAGAGCTACGGCATCTTTCACGTCAAAGTTGCCTGAAGCAGTGCGGTGAAGTGTCCTTAAATGAGCCCCGCATTCCATTTTTTCTCCAAGTTCATGGGCGAGGCTGCGTACATAAGTGCCCTTTGAACAGTGTACGCGAAATTTTCCAATGGGTTGCGTGTAATCGGAAAACTCAAAGGAAAAAATATGCACTGGTTTGGCTTCCCTTTCGATGGTTTTGCCCTTGCGCGCCAATTTGTAAAGAGGCACGCCGTCTTTTTTTACCGCGGAAACCATGGGCGGTTTCTGCAGAATGTCGCCGACAAATTCTTGAACAGCGGTGTTGAGAGTATCGCAATCTACAACTGGTACATTCGATCTAGAAGTGATGACTCCCTGTCCATCGTAGCTGTCAGTGCTTATTCCAAGCTCGATGGTGCCTTCATATACCTTATGCTCGGCGGTCAATTTTTGCGAAAGCTTGGTGGCTTTGCCAAGCAGGAGAATAAGAAGCCCAGTTGCTGCCGGATCAAGTGTACCGCAGTGACCGACTTTTTTGATACCATACTGCCCGCGGACAATATCGACAATGTCGTGTGAGGTGGGCCCGGCGGGTTTATCAATTAGTAATACGCCGTTAAATTCGTTTTTCGGATGAGGGAGTCGGTCCATTGGTTTATGGTTGAGCTTTTGCCAAAGCTTTCTTCACGCTGGAAAGCACCTTTCGCTGGATGGTTTGTTGTTTGCCGGGAATTCGTGCTCCAGCGGCTGATTGGTGGCCTCCCCCGCCAAAAGATACTGCAATCGTGGAAACATCCAATTCAGGCAGTTTTGAGCGCAAGCTAATACGAGTTATTTCCGGTTCGATTTCCTCAAAGAGGCATGCAACCTTTACTCCTTGGATATCTCGAATGTGATCAATGAGGCCTTCGCTTTCATCGGGTATGGCTCCGGCTTTGTCGTAGTCGGTCTGGCGTATCCAAAAATACGCAATTTTACTATTCGCGATTAACTTGAAGCTGTTGTACAGGTGTTTTTGTAGCCTTACTCGAGAGAGGGGATAACTTTGATAAACCTCTTCGCATATTCGCGCAAGGTTGGCGCCCTTGGTTACCAATTCGGCGGCGGTGTGGTAGGTGGAGGGACGGGTTGTGGCATACTGGAAGCTTCCAGTGTCAGTACTGATCGCTGTGAATAAACAGTCAGCAATATCAGGAGTGATGGTCCAGTTAGCCTGTTTAATTAATCGAAAAATTAGTTCGCCACTACTTGCGGAATTGGAATCGATCCAGTTGATGTCCCCGTAACGTGAATTGGACCCATGATGGTCAATGTTGATTAGTGTTTTCCGTTTGCTGATTGCCTTGCACACGGTGCCTATTCTCTCATAAGTGGCACAGTCGGCAACCACCACGCAGTCGTAATGTTTGGCTTTTGTTGGGCCTCTCAATATTTTCTTCGAATCCAGAAACGCTAGTTTTTCCGGTATCATATCCTGGTTAAAGACGGTAACTTTTTTACCAAGACGCTTGAGTACATAAGCGACTGCCAGCTCACTGCCGATACAGTCCCCATCGGGACGCATGTGGCCTCCAATAGCCACAGTTTTGGCAGATTTGAGCTCTCGGATGATTTGATCCACAATTTTGAGGCCTCGCTTCATTGGTTGTCCTTCTCTTCTTTTTCCAATTCTTCGAGTAGTGTTAGAACACGATCTCCTTCGGCAATCGCATTATTCATATCAAATTTTATTCGGGGTGTGTATTTCAGGACTACTTCCTGTCCGAGGATAAATTGAAAATGGGAACGATCACGTTCAAGTCGCTTGGCAGCGGCATGTTGTTGACTTTCACTGCCGAGTACACTTACAAACACAATGGCGGAGTGGAGGTCGTTGGCTACGCCCACGTCATTTACACTCACGAGCCCATATTCTTCAGCATTCAATTCACGCCTGAGGATATCACCGACCGTGCGCTTAATCAGTTCTCGAACGCGTTCATGGCGGAGAGAAGGCATGAGGGTTGAGGTGGTTATAGTGTGGCCGCAATCTGTTCTGTGGTAACAGCCTGAATCAGATCACCTTCTTCATATTCATCATATCCGTCGACACGAATACCACAGTCCATGCCCGATCTTACGACATCAACATTATCCTTGAAACGACGCAATGTGTGAATGGGTCCTGTGAAGAGCTCTTTTTCTCCTCGCAAAACGCGGACGTTGCCGCGGTTGATGTGACCATCGGTAACCATGCAACCAGCGACATTCCCCCCTTTGCTGAGCGGGAAAAGCTGACGCACTTCGGCAGTGCCAATCACGACGGTCTTTTCAATTGGTTCAAGAAGTCCGGCCATGGCGTCTTTGACTTCGTCAATCAGTTCATAGATAATCTTGTACTGCTTGATTTGCACGCCGTGTTGTTTTGCGGCGTCCGGAGCGGTTTTGTCCACGCGCGTATGAAAGCCGAGAATGACCGCTTGGGATCCGGCTGCGAGATGCACATCACTCTCAGTGACCGTTCCCACGGCATGATGGATGACTTCCAAGGCCACTTTATCCGATTCGATTTTGCTCAACGATTCCACGATTGCCTCAACCGATCCTTGAGTGTCAGCCTTCACAATTACTTTAAGTACCTTTGCTGTTGTGGCATCAATCTGGTCAAAGAGGTTCTCCAGAGTTACGCCTGCCGTCCGCCCTTCCAGTTTTTCTTTATGAGCGGCGGTGCCACGTTTCTCGGCAAGATCGCGTGCGGCCTTCTCGTTATCGACAGAGTTAAATTCATCTCCAGCTTCGGGAACCCCATTTAGACCGAGCAATTTTACTGCATAGGAGGGCCCCGCAGTTTTCATCCGCTGGCCTTCTTCATTGATCAATGCCCGGGCCTTACCGAAATACTGTCCGCAAATCACGATATCTCCCACATTGAGGGTGCCCTTGCGGACAAGAACAGTGGCTGTCGGACCGCCTTGTTCCATTCCCGACTCAATTACATTGCCAACTGCCCGCCGATTAGGGTTCGCCTTCAGTTCAAGGAGCTCAGCTTGAAGCAATATTGCATCGAGTAGTTTATCAATTCCATCACCTTTCACCGCGGATAAATCGACAAAGAGTGTGTCTCCTCCCCAATCTTCCGCATTGAGTCCGTGTTCGGCTAGTTGCTCACGCGGGCGCATCGGATTAGCTGCGGGAAGATCACATTTGTTGACTGCAACAATAATCGTGGCACCGGATTCTTTGGCGTGACTGACTGATTCAATTGTTTGAGGCATCACGCCATCGTTTGCTGCAACCACCAAGACAATCATGTCGGTGACGTTTGCTCCTCTTGCGCGCATGGCACTGAAGGCAGCGTGGCCAGGGGTGTCTAAAAATGTTATTGGTTCCAGGCGTTTTTTGTCTTCGGGGTGGGGAACATCAATGGAATAGGCGCCTATATGCTGGGTGATTCCACCTGCTTCACCGGATACCACATCGGCTTTGCGGATTGCATCCAACAGGGTGGTTTTGCCGTGGTCGACGTGCCCCATCACAGCTACGACTGGAGGTCTGGATTTGAGGTCCTTTTCCTCGTCATCGATATCCAACTCCAGGGTTTTCTCCTGTATCGGTGCTGGAGCGGACGTATCGCGTTGGCGTTTTTTTGCTTCAAATTTAAATCCGTGTTTAGCACATAGCTGTTGGGCGGTTGGTTCATCAACAGCCTGATTCACGTTTGCGAAAACACCCAACTGCATAAGATCGGCGATCAACTGAAAGGGTTTACGGTTAATGGCATCAGCCAGTTCGCGCACCATAATTGGTGGTTTGAGTGTTATCGTGGGGGCGTCGGATTTGGTTTTGTAACGTGGAGCTGCAGGTTTCGAAGGCTTTTCCTCTACCGTCTTGGCTTCAGCTGGGGATTTGTCGCGTTCATCCCTTTTCCCTCGTCGCTTAGGTTCCCGACGGATCGGTAAGTTTCCCAAATCAATGAAACCAACTTGTTGCCCAATTTTTGGGCCTGTGTCTTGAGACGGTTCGGCGGATTCTGGTTCGCCTTCAGTTTGTTCGTCATCGGTTTGAGTTTCCTCCTCTGTTGATTCCTCGTGCAGAGGCTTCTCTTCTTCAGCTTCACGCTCTTCAGATGGAGCTTCTTTTTCCTCCTCGTTGGCGACGATGAGGACAGGTCCACTTGGAGCTGGTTCCACGGGTGGATTCTCAACAACAACTTCGACATTTACGTCAGTTGTTGCAGGTTTTAGATCCTTCGAAAGTTGTTCTTCAAGGTACTCGGCGGTGATTTTATCGAGTGAACTAGAGGCGACTTTAGCGTTGGAAATATTCAACTCCTTGGCCTTGGCCAGAACTTCTTTGCTCTGAACACCAAGATTTTTGGCGATTTCATATATACGGACGGGCATAAGTTTATGAAGGCCTTATTCGGTGGTTGACTCCGGATTGCCTTTGTTTTTTGCCTCCCGGCTTGATTCGGCTTCCTCGGTTGATTCGGCTTCCTCGGTTGATTCGGCTTCCTCGGT
>CAZHJW010000093.1:1378-8692 GCA_964533265.1 uncultured Pedosphaera sp. | reverse complement strand
GTTGGATGAAGGTCTTTGGGAAAAATTGGTTTGGAACATCCCGTTTAATGGCCTTGGAGTTGCCGCTTCAGCTGGGCCGAATGCATTGGAGTCAGGCAAAATTCCCGAAGTTCTTGGGCAGGCATGGACGACTGATCAACTTTTGGCTGACGCGGATTGGGAAGAGCGTGTTCGCGAATTAATGGGTGAAATAATCAATATTGCAGGGGCCAAGAATATTAATCTGAAACTAGATTTGGCAGAACGCATGATCCACAACACCCGTTCCATGGGGGCATATCGGCCTTCGACGGTGGTTGACTTTGAACAGGGTCGGCTTTTCGAGTTGGAAAGCATGTTTCTTGAACCACTACGGCAGGCGCGAGCAGCGAACGTTTCGGTGCCGCGACTAGAAGCACTTTGTGTTGTTTTGGAGAAACTCGCTAGTTATCTTCCGCGCCCATGAGTGTACGTGTACGTTTTGCCCCGAGCCCCACTGGCTATCTTCATATTGGCGGAGCTCGGACAGCGTTATTTAACTGGTTGTATGCGCGTCACACGGGAGGGCAATTCGTGCTACGGATCGAGGATACCGATGAGGAGCGTAATACTGCTGAAGCGATCAACGTTATTCTGGAAGGGTTGCGCTGGTTGGGGCTCGATTGGGATGAGGGCCCGGCTGTAAATGACCCGGTTGGCGATAGTATCGGCGATTGTGGTCCTTATTATCAGTCACAACGCGCAGATATTTATACTTACCGGATTGAGGAGCTGAAAGCCAAGGGTTTGGTTTATGAAGATGAGGGAGCACTTCGCTTCCGGATGCAGCGCGAGCCAGTCATCATCCCGGATCTTATTTGTGGGAATGTTGTGAGGGAATTGACTGATCGTGAGGAGGAACAGCCTGATTTTGTGGTTGTCCGATCTGATGGAACGCCCGTGTTTCATTTGGTGAATGTGGTCGATGACATCGAAATGGGGATTACCCACGTTATCCGAGGGGAGGATCACCTCTCCAATACCTCCAAGCACATTGCACTCTTCAAGGCTTTTGATGTGGAACTGCCAAAATTTGCTCACATACCGCTGATCCTTAATGCGAATGGCAGCAAAATGAGTAAACGCGATGTAGGAGCTTCCCTCGAGGTCTGGCAACAGGCCGGGTATGTGCCCGGTGCAGTCACCAATTATCTTAGCTTACTGGGCTGGTCTCCCAAGGATGATTCTCAGGTATTGCCAATGGAGGAGATTATTGAGCGATTTGATTTGCCACAAATCAATCGTGCCAACGCCCGGTTTGATTTAGAAAAACTACAGTGGATGAATTACGAGCACCTTCGCACACTGCCGATCAATGAGTACCGCAGGTTGGCAGCAAAGGCCGGTTTGGATTTCGGGGATGTTTCCAACGATTACATTGTAGATGCATTGCGCACCTGTCAGGAAAAAGTGAAGCAAATTGATGATTTGCCCGCATTTTGCAGTTTTTACTTCACCGAAGAATTTGATTATGATGAAGCCATGGCTTCCAAGGCCTTTGCTGCCGATAACATGGAGCCCTTTGCTCAGTTGCGCGCGATTTATGAGCAAATCGAAGTTTTTGAGCCCGGACCATTGGAAGACGCGCTAAAGGCCTTAGCGGAAGAATTAGGCATCAAAGTGCGCAATCTGGTGATGCCTGCGCGCTGTGCGTGCACAGGAGTGAAGGTGGGTCCGGGATTGTATGATCTCATGGCTGTTTTGGGTCAGGAACGTGTCCTGAAGCGTTTTGATAAAGCTTTGGCTCAGGTGAGTTGATTTTCTCCCGTTAATCGGCTCCAATTTTCTTGAGAGTAGAGATGACTGCAGCAAATAAAGTTACTATCGGCCGTATCATCATGGTGCCCGTTTTTGTGGTGCAGTTGCTGTATTATTTCAGAAATCCCGAAGCTCACATTTATTGGTACGCTGCAATGGCCATATTTTTAGTGGCTGCTGTTAGTGACGGGGTCGATGGATATTTAGCCAGATATTGCGGGCAAGCTACTCAGTTGGGATCTTATTTGGATCCGGTTGCCGACAAACTTCTGATGTTTTCAGGTTTGATCCTGTTGAGTATCGAGTTTGAGTCCAATCCATTTAGCCAACGCATTCCGCTTTGGTTAACGGCGACTGTAATTGGACGTGATGTAATTATTGTCACCGGCAGTTGTCTTCTGTACGTGGTAATGGGAAATGTCGAAGTGAAGCCCCTTTTTATGAGTAAAACCTCCGCGGTATTTCAAATGCTGGTGATCGGATGGGTTCTGTGTAAATTACCCGAGGAGGGGACGCTCTGGTTGGCAATCGCCTCGGCGGTGACTACGGCCATTACTGGAGTGTTTTATGTGCGTGATGGGATACGCCAGTTTTCTGAGCATCCGGCAGCTCAACCTGAGTCGTCTGATTAAACGTGCTGCTTGACAGACAAGGGGGTTCGTTGGATTTTGTGGTTGCTATGGCACTAGGGCCAAATATCACACTTAAGGAAGGAGCCGAGGCTCCCGCTTTCAACGCCGCGACCAGCGGAGGAGGAAAGGTTTCACTCAAGGGTTTCAAAGGACAGCATGTGGTGCTGTTTTTCTACCCGAAGGACGACACGCCTGGCTGAACGAAACAAGCCTGCGCGTTCCGTGAAGAACACGCTAAATTTGACAAGGCCAATGTTGTGGTTTTGGGTGTGAGTTGTGATTCGGTAGCCAAGCACGACAAGTTTGTGACGAAATATGATTTACCGTTTTTGCTTTTGGCTGATGAAGACCAGAAAATAGTTAGAAAATATTGTGCTTGGGGGCCGAAGAAATTCATGGGCAAGGAATACGATGGGATTCACCGCATTAGTTATCTCATTGATCCCGAAGGCAAAATTCAGAAGATTTGGCCCAAGGTGAAACCTGAAGAGCACGCAGCCGAGGTTTTGGCGGAAATTAGATGCTAAGAAAAAACCCTGATAAGCATCAGGGGATAAATTGGTTGCGGGAGCCGGATTTGAACCGACGACCTTCAGGTTATGAGCCTGACGAGCTACCGGGCTGCTCCATCCCGCGCGCTGAGAATACGCAGGGCGGACTCCACTGCAAGCGATTTTTTAGCTTTCCTGTGAGTTTCCCTCACCAGAATTGTCAGGTTCATCATCTGTTGCTGGCGTTTCCATAGCAGGCGGCTTGTTTGGGTAAAAAGCCAGCATGAATACCAAACAAGCTAGAGCAGCCCACATTGGATAACTGAACAGTCTGGTATAGTTCATCTTATCATCTATCGTGGCCATTTCTGCTATCTTGCCGGCGATTAAGCTGCCAACAATGATGCCGATGCCAACAATAACAAGATTGAAGAGACTTTGGGCACTAGCTCTAACATCTGAGGAACATTCTTCATCCACCACCATAAATGCTACAAAGATGAAACAGCCAAAGCAGAAGCCGTGCATCGACACACCCAAAATGATGGCCGGAAGTTGGACTGCTTCTGGGAAGCTTGGGCCATAGGCAAAGAGAAACATACGGATTGTGTAGGCCACAATGCCGATGCAGAGGAGTGTTTTGCGGGAGACTTTTTTAGCAAACAAAGGGATGAAAGCGAGAACGGCCAGCTCCATCATTTGGCCAATGGTCATCAGTCCGCCACCCCCTACACCTACAATTTTATTTACGATATCAATAAAGCCTTCGGCCTGATTCTGAAATTGCCCCAGAAACGGTGCTGTATGTACGAAATAGAACTGATGGACGCAACTGATCGGTACTGCGATAAAGAATAGCGTTATTAGAGGCTGGTGTTTTATTGCCCCTAAAGCCCCTGCGATAGCACTCTTTTTTTCCTCTTTTGCGGGAGGGGTGCTGGGCAGAAAGAGGCAGAAAACACCCATCAATATCCCAAGTGCGCCACTGACTTTAAAGGCATCAGCCATACCGGCGGCTTGAGTGGCAGTTATTACCTCTGCCGTGGCATTTGCGGGAGTGTGTTGGTAGAGCAGCCATTGTCCAATGCCGATACCTACGGCAATCCATCCAACTGTTCCCCATATTCGGATTTTGCCAAAGTCGCGGTCACGATCAGGCAAGTGGTGAAATGACAAGGAGTTGGTTAGAGAAAGAGTAGGGGAGTAGACCAAGGAATAACCTAGGGAAAAATATAGGAAGCTCTTGTAGGATTCGAGCGAAGCCAGTTGCCATACCAGAATACCTCCCAGAATATGACTGATTGCCAGAAACTTTTCAGTATTGAACCATCGGTCAGCAATTTGGCCGGCTATAAAAGGAGCTACAATAGCCCCAATTGCTCCTACCGCGAACATGTTTCCAATTTCGACTGGAGTAAAACCACGGTGCCCGCTCAAAAAAGGCCACAACAATGGAAGCCAAGCTCCCCAGATTGCATACTGGAGGAACATCATGGTTGAGAGCTTAAAGTTTAAGCCACCAGAAAGCGGCTTCGCTGTAGAGGTATTGGAACTCATTGGGCTAGATGCGTTGTGTCATTCCTATAATAAAAAATAGGCTGAAAAGCAAGCTTGGCTGACTCGACTTTTGGCCAGCGATTCTTAGACTCGCCGCAGATGGATGCCGTACAGATAGCTTTTAAGGAATGGGCGGTGGTAGTTGAGGCAATCGGTTCGGGTAGGCAGATTGTGATCCTTCGTAAGGGCGGCATTGCAGAGGGGGGTGGTGGATTTAAGGCTGAATACGACCGGTTTTGGCTTTTCCCAACTCGTTTCCACCAACAAGCCAAGGGAGTGATTGATTCGGAAGCCGCTCTTTTTACTCGGATAAGTTTTCCCGCTGAGGATGTGTTGAGTGTTGAATATGCCTGTGAAGTGGCAGCAGTGAAGCAGTTGAATTCTCTTGAGCTGGCAAATCGACTAAAGGGGCAGCACATTTGGCGTGATAGAGTGATTGCTGAAAGGTTTGATTGGGGTCGGGATTTAGGTATCTATGCCATGGCTGTGAGGGTGCGCCAATTACAGGAGTCCGTTGAAATTCCGATGCTTGAAAGTTACGGCGGCTGTAAATCTTGGGTTGAATTAAATCCAAAAATGGAATTTGCGGCTACACAGTACGTGTTAGATGAGGCGGCATTCATAGAAAAACTCGAAGCGTTTCAGGAGGCTTTGTCGTGAGACTTATCATTCTTGCATCCAATTCGCCTCGTCGACAGGAACTCCTGAAGCAGATGGGAGTGAGGTTCCGTGTAGTGATTACTGATGTGGAGGAGGTTCATGAGCAGAAAGGGGAGGCTCGTTCAATATGTCGTCACAATGCACTGGCAAAAGCTCGAGCGGTGGCGATGGATCACCCAAAGCAAACAGTACTGGGTGCAGATACGCTGGTGCATTTGGGCGATGTGTTATTTGGCAAGCCTTCAAGTTTACCCAAGGCTAAGCAAATGCTCCGACGACTAAGTGGAAAAATGCATCAGGTCACTACGGCCTGTGCACTAGTGGAAGGCGTTCGTAAAAAAGTATTCTCGGTCACCACGAAGGTTCAGTTCCGTGAGTTGAGCGACCGACAAATCAATGCCTATTTACGGGCTGTGTCGGTGTTGGATAAAGCTGGTGCGTATGCGGTGCAGGAGAAGGGGGAGTGGATTGTAGAAGCGGTACATGGCTCTTTGACCAATGTGGTTGGGTTGCCAGCTGAACGATTGTACGCTGAATTGATGGCGTGGTTTGACACCGAACAAGCCCATCACTAGACTGCGCGCGCCAATGCAAGTACTTGTTTGTGATAATGTTTCCCCCAAAGGCGTGACCTGTCTTAAGGGTCAGCCTGAGCTTGATGTCACTGTAGTGGATGGGGATCTCACCGATGAACTTTTGGTTGACGCTGAGGCGCTAGTTGTACGTTCGGCGACAAAAGTTACATCTGAGGTGATGGATAAAGCCCCGCAGCTACGGGTAGTGGGTCGTGCCGGAGTCGGTGTGGATAATGTGGATGTTGATTATGCTACTTCCAGAGGGATAGTGGTGATGAATACACCTGCGGGGAACACCATATCTACAGCGGAATTGACCTTCTCAATGATGATGGCCTTAGCGCGGAATATTCCGCAGGCGCATCTTTCCATGAAAGGAGGCAAATGGGATCGCAAGAAATATGCAGGAACTGAAATAAGCGGCAAGACGCTTGGTATTTGTGGCATGGGACGAATAGGCGGTCAGGTGGCCAGAAGAGCCATTGCCTTTGGGATGCGAGTCTTGGCCTACGATCCTTACCTTTCGCTGAGTAAAGCCCGCGAACTTCAGGTGGAATTACTGGAACTCAACGAGTTGATGGAGAGATCAGATTTTATTACCGTTCACATGCCGCTCACTGAGCAGACACGGAATATGATCAATGCCGAAAGTATATCGCGAATGAAGGATGGAGTGTATCTTATCAATTGCGCACGCGGCGGCATTATCAATGAAACCGATATCGTGGAAGCTGTAAAGAGTGGGAAAGTGGCTGGATGCGCACTGGACGTATACGAGAGTGAGCCTTGCCCGGAGGATTCGCCTTTACGCACCGAGCCGAACATAGTGATGACACCCCATTTGGGCGCTAGCACTGCGGAAGCGCAGGAGAGTGTGGGTATAGAAGTGGCTGAGGCAGTTACCGATTTTTTGGTTAATGGAGCCGTGCGTAACGCGGTCAACATGCCCAGTCTCGATGCTAAAGCCTACGAAACGGTTAAACCTTATTTGGAGCTTGGCGAGAAGCTCGGCAAGCTTGTAGCTCAACTGGGGTCTCAAAGGAACGAACACCTTAAGATCACTTATGGGGGTAAGGCTGCAGAGGTGCCTGCTGATCCGGTAACGCGTTATGTAATTAAGGGATTCCTAGCGTCTGCTGGTGGGATGGAGGCTAATCAGGTAAATGTGCGTGCGATGGCCAGTTCGCTGGGGATTATGATTGAGGAAGTTAAAGCGCATGAGGGGCCGGACTACGCAGAGTGGATGCATGTGGAAGCCAGTTCAGATGACGGGAGTAAAGTTTCTGCAGGAGGCACTTTTTTTGGAGGACATCCACGGATTGTTAGGATTAATGGTCGTAATGTAGAAGTCGTCGCCGAGGGAGTTTTGTTCCTCATGAATAACGTCGACAAGCCCGGCATGGTGGGCTATATTGGATCTCTGATGGGCGAGCATCAGGTGAACATTGCCAACATGAGCCTGAATCGCGATGAGGCAGGCGGAGAGGCTCTGATGATCCTGAACCTAGACCAAGAGCCTCCGGTAGCATTGCTGGAAAAAGTGAGGAGTGATTCAGGCATCACCAATGTAAAGGTTGTGTCGATATAAGGAGATTTATGAATAAGTGGCATCTTTGCCTTTCT
>CAZHJW010000093.1:0-1278 GCA_964533265.1 uncultured Pedosphaera sp. | reverse complement strand
CGAGCTGCAAAACAGGCTGTGGCGGCAAAGGTTTTTGCTAAGGCTCGCGCTGGTGTGGATTTTGCGCAATTAGCAAAGGAGTATTCAGAGGATATGACAACAAAGAACTCGGGCGGTAAATTCCAGATGATCAGAGGGCTTGCGGATCCAAAGTTAGCTACAAAGGTTTTTGCTATGCGGATTAATCGGGTTGAAATGGTGGGCTCGGATTTCGGACATCATATTGTCAGGGTGACAAAAAACATCCCAGCCAAGACAAAAAAGATTTCGGAAGTGGCGAAGCATATCAGAGAACACTTACATATGCGTAATTATATCAACGCTTTACCAGGTTACGTTACTCAACTCCGAAGACAGGCGGTGGTTCGTTTTTCACTAGAGTAGTATTTCCCTCTTAGTCATATTTTTTAACGAAGCGCTTTTGGTTGGTTTCCTCTTCCTTATCAGACTCTTGGGGATTATCATTTTTTTGGGCCAACTCTGAATCTTTTACGATCTCGTCGGAGTTGGAATTTTCTTGGGGGGGCTCCTCAGCTAACTTGTCGTCGTCTTCTGGGCGTTTACCTGCAGTGGTGACATAAGCCATACGTAAATCCTGCAGGCTTTGCTTAACAAACTGTTGTTCCTCAATGCTAAGTTTGGCTGCGTTGTTATCTAAAACCTCTAATTGTTTTATGATTAATTGAACTCTGGGCAGATCTATTACTGGCTCGCCTGTATCCGGGGCTTTTACTTTTCCGAGTAAATAATCTGCTGACTGTACTAAAGTCATGAGGCATTGAGTGAAAATTGCTGAAATGATTTCCTCTCCTGTCTCTGGCGACCGTTGCTGAGGGGCGTTCATGCTGTCCATATGACTTATTTTGAAGTGAAATTAGATTGGAGGCTACTAAAAAAAGGCAACTTGGGAACACGTTGTTAGTAATCTAACAGTAATCTGTTGACACCAAACCAATAAGTTTGTCGTGTCACGAACTTGGTGATTGGCACAATCGCCTCTGACCATGAAGGACAAAAAATCTATCGCCATTGTAATGCTGGCGGCAATCACCGCTGGTGTCGGTATTTTTTCGATTGTCAGCAACCAGAGCAAGCTTGATGCGTTTGCGAAACTCAAGACCGAGAGGGACTCTATCCATGCAGAACTTAAAAAAACACGTGAGCACAAAGACGAACTCGTGATCCTGCGTGATCAACTGGATTCGCAGAAACAAGTTCAGGAGGAGACAATAAAAACACAGGGCAACCGCATCGAAGAGTTGGGTGTAGAAGTGACCA
>CAZHJW010000092.1:0-9110 GCA_964533265.1 uncultured Pedosphaera sp. | reverse complement strand
TGAATTTCATTGATGCAATCGTCGTGTCGGCACTGGTGGTGATTACCGGCGGTTTAGATAGCATGGTGTACTGGGTTTTCATTGTTTTGATTGTGCGTAACGCGATCAGCATTCCCATACCCGTGACACAAATTTCAATGAATTTACTTACATCTGCCGGTTATGCGGTGGCTATTATCATTTGGAAGAAATCCATAGCCTTTGAACCAACCGTTACACAGCAAACGTTGGACACTTTGGCCGAAACGCGAGTTCTTTCGACAGAGGAGTTGATTGCACTCATCCAACCTGCTGAACAGTATGAGGGCTCCTTGTTCACGATCCGGTTGTTTTTTTTGGTTTTAATGACCGCTGTTTGTTATGGGGTTCAGGTGTTATTTGACCGTGATCAACAGGCTCAGAGTGAAGCCCGAGAGTATTCTTTGAGACGTGAACAATTACGATCAACTGGCCGTTTAGCTGCGGAAATCGCCCATCGTTTAAAGAATCCCTTGTCGATTATCAATAATGCGGCTTTTTCGATGGGGCGGCGCTTGGGAGAGAATGACAGTGGATCAACCAAGCAGTTAAATATGATACGCGGTGAGGTTGAAAAATCGGACATAATTCTTACTGAACTGATGGGCTATGCACGGTTATCTGAGGGGCGGATTGAAAAAATTGATGTAAAAGAGGAACTATTGGGAGCGATTGGAGAGGTGTTTCCTCCAAATCACTCGTTTCCAGTTACTATAGAAAAAAACATATCTGATGTGTTGCCTCCCTTGATGATGCAAAGGGCACATTTGCGTGAGATTATGGTCAATTTGTTGGTCAATGCTCGTGAGGTTGCCGGCACGGGTGGAAGAGTGGAGATTTCATGTTCGCCCTCTCTCAACTATGAAATAGAAATGCGTGTCAAAGATTCAGGTGAAGGAATTCCTGCAGAACAAAGCGAACAGATTTTTGAGCCTTATTTTACGACTAAAAAGAAGGGTACAGGCTTAGGATTGGCGATTGTTAAGCAAAATACTGAGTTATATGGAGGTGAAATTCGTGTGGAATCCGAGCTTGGCGTGGGCACAGAATTCATTTTAATCTTCCCCAGTCGAGTTTTGTCGCGCGATAATTAATCATGAAATCTGTGCTTCCTCCCGTCTTGATGGTCGATGATGAGCCCAATATGCGGGCGACTGTCAATGAGTTGTTGATGGATGATGGTTATATGGTGGATGTTGCCGAATCGGCTGAGCAGGCATTGGAAATGCTCGAGGCTCCGGGGAGTGCATATTTCGTGATGATCACTGATGGACGGCTTGGGGGAATGAGTGGTTATGAGTTGCTCAAGCGTACTCGCGAGGAACGGCCCCAGATGGCGGTGATTCTCATCACTGCATTCGCGACGCCCAAGTTAGCTGTGCAGGCAATTCAAAGTGGGGCGGTGGACTATCTCTCAAAACCTTTTGCTCCGGAGGAACTGCTTCACGCCGTGGATCGTTGTCGTGAGCATTATAATCTCAGTGAAGAGAATAAAACGCTTCGAGCTCGGCCCTCAACCGGCAGTCAGATCTATCAGCTTCACCAGATCGTGGGTGATGCACCAAAGATGGTGGATCTGAGGAAGTTTATTGAGACGGTTGCCCCCACTGATTCCACGGTTTTGATTCTTGGCGAGAGCGGTACAGGTAAGGAGCTGGTGGCTGGAGCCATTCATCACCTGAGTTCGCGGCAAGAGCAAAATTATATTCGACTCAACTGTGCGGCTATACCAGAAAATTTGCTTGAAAGTGAGCTGTTTGGGCACGAGAAGGGGTCTTTTACCGGTGCCTTGCGCACCAAAACTGGCCGGGTTGAGGAAGCCGATGGGGGAACCATTTTCCTAGATGAAATAGGAGATATGAGCCGACCTCTGCAGGCGAAGCTACTGCGTTTTCTAGAGGACGGATCTTTCACTCGCGTCGGAGCCAATGAGGAGAAACGAGTTGACGTGCGCATTATAGCCGCGACAAACCGGGACATTGTTCAGGCGATAAAGGATAATGATTTCCGGGAGGATCTCTATCATCGCCTAAACGTGATGCAGTTTCGCCCACCCCCCCTGCGTGAACGTGAACGAGATGTTATTACTTTGGCAGAACATTTCTTAGTTCAAAATTGCCAAAATTTGGGCCGCGCACCATTGAACCTATCATCGGGTGCGGAGAACAAACTATTGACTCATCTATGGCCGGGAAATGTCCGTGAATTACGCAATGTCATGGAACGCGCAGCGATTCTTGAACAGACTGATGAAGTTCAACCTGAGAGTCTGCCCGATTTCGAGTTAGAAGCTCGTTTAAGTGGTTCTAGCGTTGAAGGTGATATATCTGGAGATACTAATTTTGAGCTTGGTTTTGCGGAGTCTGTCGCCGTTTTCGAAAGACGAATGATTCAGACGGCTTTGGAAAAAAACCAATTCAACGTAAATCGCAGTGCCGAACTACTCAAGATGACTCGTCACTCGTTGCGCTACCGGATGCAGCAGTTGGGTTTGGCAAATACGACCAAGGGTAGTGGCACTAGCGACGATGAGTGAGATTTCCGGAGCGGAGTCTGGTGAGCAGATCACTCAACGAAGTGCCTCCAATCTCGCAATGTCCTTCATCGCTTTGGAGAAGCCACGCCGCAAGGCGATGACCACCCTTTATGCGTTTTGCCGGGAAGTGGATGATGTGGCCGATGAGGACTCCAGTCCTCTTGAAAGTCGTCGAATCGCTCTCCAGGAATGGCGGGAGGATGTTCAAAAGGCCTGTGAAGGCGGTGCTCCTCAAAAATCTTTGGTACGCGAATTGCAACCTGTTATCGAGAAATACGGTCTGCATTTCGAGCATTTCGATGAACTCATTAAAGGTCTGGAATCTGATCTCGTGCAGGACCGGATTGAAACTTTTGAAGATCTCGATCTCTATTGTTATCGGGTGGCATCGGCCGTTGGGTTGCTCAGTGTGGAAGTTTTCGGTTATCGTGACGGGGCCTGCCAGCAATACATGATTGAGCTAGGTAAATCTCTTCAATACACCAACATTCTGCGAGACATCGGTAATGATGCCGAGCGAGGCAGGATTTATCTCCCGCAGGAGGCCATGGAGAGATTCGGTGTGGACCCGCGGTCAATTCTAAGCGGAAAATACTCGACGGCCTTTTACAATCTAGCTGACGAAATGGCTGGTTTGGCCCGACGGCATTTCCAGCAAACCGCGGACCTGTTGCCTGATGGGGATCGTCGCTCAATGATTTCCGGTGAATGCATGGCCGCGGTTTACTGGCGGATACTTCGCGCAATAGAGAAGACAAGATTTCGTGTAGTGCTTGATCCGGTGCCGCTTAAGCTCAGCAAATTAACAAAGCTGAGCATTCTGTTTGGCGTCTGGGCTCGTACATATATGGGTTCTTCAATGGCGAATTATGGCCAAGATTGATTTATCCAGCGGCTGGCGTTAACCTTTGCAGGTGAAGATCCCCTTCTCCAAAATGAATGGTGCGGGTAACGACTTCCTGCTGATTGATAATCGGGAAGATCGGGTGGTATTGAGTCAAGATCAGATCACGAAACTCTGTGATCGTCGCCGAGGAATTGGTGCTGATGGGTTGATTTATCTTCGGAATGGCAAAGCAGATGTTGATTGGGCATGGGAGTTCTATAACGCTGATGGTAGCGAAGCGGACATGTGCGGTAATGGGGCTCGGTGTTTTGCCCGTTACATTGAGCGAGTAACTGGAAGTGGTCATAACCTTAGTTTTCAAACTGCATGTGGAATTATCCGGGCTTTTATCAATGATGAATCGGTTACTGTTAATCTTACCGATCCCAAAGACTTAGTTCTTAATGAAATAATCAGTACGAGCACAGGGGGTAAGACGGTGCACTCTCTTAATACTGGAGTGCCGCATGCAGTACTATTCGTTGATGATGCTGATGAGGCGATGGTGGCCGGTCTAGGAGCGGAAATCCGACATCATGATCATTTTTCGCCGGACGGGACGAACGTGAATTTTGTTAAGGTTCTGGGAGACGGCCATATCCGTGTGCGGACTTATGAACGGGGTGTGGGTGAAACACTTGCTTGTGGAACAGGTGTTTCAGCATGCGGAATGATTTCAGCAAATCTTAATAACTGGCCCTCTCCTGTGAAGGTTGATGTCTTGGGAGGAGACCAGTTGGAGGTGGTTTTTTTGCGCGAGGGGGATTGTTTTTCGGCAGTTCAACTTATTGGTCCGGCGGACTTTGTTTTTGAAGGAGAAGTCGACATTTGAATCGACTTGGAGTCTGCTGGTTAACCTGATAGCGTAGTCACTGCAATGTTCACTGGACTGTATACTGCACTGGTCACCCCTTTCAAAAAGGGTCGACTGGATGAAGGTGCCCTGAAAAGCCTGATTGAAATTCAAGTGAAGGCTGGAGTTGATGGGGTTGTGCCGGTGGGAACGACTGGGGAATCGCCCACAGTCGATTTTGAAGAGCATGTGCGCATAATCGAATTGGCGGTGTATTATGCTAAAGGGCAATGTAAGGTCGTTGCTGGTAGTGGTGCTAATTCGACTGAGGAGGCAGTGTATCTGACAAAATCAGCTGAGTATGCAGGCGCAGATGGTTCGCTCCAAGTGAGTCCTTACTACAACAAGCCTTCGCAAGATGGCCTCTACGCACATTTTAGTGAGATTGCCAAATCCACCAATCTGCCGATTGTTCTCTACAGCATACCCGGCCGTTGCAATGTGGAGATAGGCGTCAATACAGTTGCCCGTTTGGCCGCGGATTGTACCAATATCGTTTGCATCAAGGAGGCCGGTGGAGATGTGGACCGGGTAAGTCAGTTGCGCGCTGCGTTACCCAAAACCTTTACCATCCTCAGCGGTGATGATGCGTTGACGCTTCCCTTTATGTCCGTTGGGGCTCAGGGCGTAATAAGCGTGGCCAGTAATCTGATTCCCAAGCAGCTATCCAAAATGGTCCACAGTTGCCTGAAAGGCGATCACAAGACTGCTCTCAAGTTACACGAAAAATATTATTCGCTTTTCAAGGATCTATTTATTGAAACCAATCCTGTACCGGTCAAGGCTGCCTTGGCCATGAAGGGACTGTTGAAGGAGGAATACCGTTTGCCTTTAGTGAAAATGCATCCGGACAACCGCCGCCGTCTTCGAGGCACCCTCAAAGCCGTCGGCGTTATCAAGTAAACTTATGACCAAGGTCATTATTCATGGTTCCAAAGGTCGCATGGGGCAAATGCTTATCGCATGCGGTGAAAAGATGGACGGGATCAAGGTTGTCGCCGGAGTGGACGAAGGCGAAGATCTTGGGGCGATCATTGATGGCTGTGATGCCGTGATTGATTTCAGTTTACATAGTGCAACCTCTTCGTGCGCCACCCTTTGTGCAGAACATGGAAAGCCTCTGGTTATAGGCACCACCGGGCACACCAATGAAGAAAAGGCAATGGTCCTTGCATATCAGGAGACCATTCCTCTCGTTTGGGCGAGCAACTATTCCACTGGGGTAAACACGCTCTTCTGGCTGACGCGTAAGGCGGTCGAAATACTTGGGCCTGACTTTGACCTTGAGGTCATTGAGATGCATCATCGCCATAAGGTAGATGCTCCCAGCGGCACGGCTGAAACGCTCGGTGAAATCCTTCTTGAGGCTCGAAATCAGAAAAAAGAAGTTCTTCGGCACGGTCGTGAAGGAATAGTGGGTGCACGCACCGATGAGGAAATTGGAATGCACAGCATGCGAGGTGGAGATGTGGTGGGAGACCACACGGTGATTTTTGCAGGTTCCGGTGAGCGTTTGGAGCTCGCTCATAAGGCGGCCAGCCGTGAGACGTTTGCTAACGGGGCTCTCCGTGCTGCGAGATGGGCTCACGGCAAGGAGCCAGGGCTCTATAACATGCAAAATGTGTTGGGTCTTGAGTAAGTCAGTCTACATTGCCCTTGGATCCAATCTTGGTGATTCCATTGATAGTATCAAAAAAGCTTTTGAAGAGCTTCAGATTCTTTCATCTAAACCGATCATTTCCTCTTCACTTTGGCGTTCCATGCCCGTTGATTGCCCGCCTGAATCCCCGGATTTTATCAATGCAGCTGTTGGCTTGAATCCATTGGAAGGAGAAACGCCTGAGTCCTTGCTGATTAAATTGCAGGCATTGGAAATGCAGTTTGGGCGAAAGCCGAAAGTGTTTTTGAATGAACCGCGTCCTATTGATTTGGATATGATTGCTTTTGGATCAGAAGTGCGAGACTTGGAGCAACTTACACTACCTCATCCGCGCTGTCATCAGCGGCGCTTTGTATTGGAACCTCTTAATGAAATTGCGCCTGATTATATTCTACCAAACCAAACCGTATCAGTTTCTGAACTTCTGAAAGTACTTCAGTCTGATGAATGTCTGGTGCGCCTTTAGGCTTTCCCGTGCTACTAAACTCTTTAAGCTGGAGCAATGTCTGACGAGAAGAACCAATCACCCCGTCGATGGTATCAGGCCCTTGGGCCTGGGCTTATAACGGCCTGTGTTGTGATAGGCCCGGGTAGTATCATGACTAGTTCCAAAGTTGGAGCTGCCAACGGGTTCAGCTTGAGCTGGGTCGTGGTAGCATCGGTTTTATTTATGCTCACTTATACAACGATGGCTGCGCGTTTGGGTGTAATGGCTAAGGATTCTCCGGCGAAAATGCTGACTGATTGCGCTGGGAAATGGTTGGCAATTCTAATTGGAATATCGGTTTTCTTCATCGCTTCTGCATTCCAGTTTGGAAACAACTTAGGAGTTCATACGGCATTTAATGCCTATATTGAGTTTGATTACATAGTGATTGTGTTCAACACTGCCGCTATCGCGTTTCTCTTCTTCTTTAAGGATCTCTATAAAGCCCTAGAAAAGTTGATGTTGGGTTTTGTGGGGTTAATGCTGCTTGCCTTTGCTGTAAACCTCATCTTTGCAAAGCCCAACTTAAGCGAGTGGGCCAGAGGATTTGCACCTGGAGGGCAAGGGCAGATTGACTTAGTTGTTCTGGGCTTGGTGGGAACCACATTTGTAATAGCCGCTGCTTATTTTCAAATTTATTTGGTTCGTGAAAAAGGCATTGAAGAGGAAGATCTCCCAAATAGTTTGATCGATTCGCGTGTCGGTGCGGTGATAATGGCGTTGATTACCCTCATGATTATGGGTACGGCCGCCTCGGTGTTGCGTGGTCAGGATCTTGCCGGGGCTGGTGATGTGGCAAAACAGTTGGAGCCTTTGTTTGGAAGTTGGGGGAAGGGCCTTTTCTGTTTGGGGCTTTTTTGTGCCGCCTATTCATCATTTCTTATTAATTCTATGATCGGTGGTTTTGTTTTGGCTGATGGTTTGGGGTTGGGTAGCCGTTCTGAAGACAAATGGACTCGTTATTTAACTGCGGTCGTATTACTTACCGGTATGAGTGTAGCCTTATATGTTATCAAGAAGGGGGTTCAGCCGGTTGGCGCCATTGTTATGGCTCAAGCAGTCACGGTAATTGCTGCCCCATTGATGGCCGGCACCCTATTGTGGTTGTGTAATCGTAAGGAACATATGGGTGAACAGAAAAATGGGCCACTTCTCAATATAGTGGGTGGGATAGGTTTTTTAATGCTATTGGCTATGGCTTGGAATACCGCTTTTAATAAGGTTTGGCCTAAGGTTAGTGAGTGGTTGGGTTGATTTAAGTTTCGTCTTGTAGGTACTTTAGCTTTAGGGGAAAGGTGGCACGTGTCCATGGGAAAAATAACCGTTAATGCAGTTTGCCAAATGAAAGGGCGAGAGCCGATTGCGGCTCTGACGGTCTATGACTACAGTATGGCCAGGTTACTTGATGACTGCGGGGTGCCACTATTTTTGGTGGGTGATTCATTAGGGATGGTTGTATTGGGTTTACCTGATACCACGGGTGTGACCATGGGAGATATGATTCATCACACTCGAGCAGTATCCCGTGCAAATGCGCGTGCGTTGCTAACGGCGGATTTGCCAGCGAATACTTACCAAACACCAGAAGCAGCGGTGGAAAATGCCCGGCAACTTGTTGAGTCAGGTGCTGAGGCAATAAAGGCTGAGGGGGGCTTGGCCATCGGTGAACAGGTGCGGGCGATTGTGGCCGAAGGGATTCCGTTCCTAGGGCATTTGGGAATGCTGCCGCAGAATGTAAAGGAAGAGGGGGGGTACAAGATTAAGGGCCGAAATGCAGATGAACGGAAAGCGCTAATTGAAGATGCCGAGGCTCTGGTAGATGCAGGTGCGTTTGCCTTGGTGTTGGAGCTGGTGGAACAGGAAGTGGCCCGCGAGTTGACAGATAGCTTGCCAATACCGACCATCGGGATTGGATCTGGAGATAAATGCGATGGGCAGATTTTAGTGACAACCGATTTGTGGGCAACCTCGCCGGATTTTATCCCAAAACACGTGCAGCCTAATATAATGGTTCGTGATGAAATGAAGAAGACTGTATTGGCATGGAGAGACTCTATGCGATGAATAGAAAATTGACGCATATTGACACTAAAGGTGAGGCACGCATGGTTGATGTTTCAGATAAGCCGATGCAGCAGCGAATGGCGGTGGCACGAGGGGAGATGCGAATGGCGCCCGCGACAATAAAGCTAATTCGCGGTGACAAGATCACGAAAGGCAATGTGCTGGCTACGGCAAGAATTGCGGCCATTCAAGCGGCTAAACGCACGGCTGATTTGATTCCCATGTGTCATCCACTTGCCATTAATCATTGTGAAATCAAATTTGACTTTCCTAAGTCAGGCAACACAATCGTCATTACTTCTACGGTCAAGGTGAACGGGCAAACAGGGGTTGAGATGGAGGCATTGACAGCAGTCAATTTGGCCGCTTTGACTATATACGATATGTGTAAAGCGGTTGATAACAAGATGCGTATTACAAACGTGAAATTGATATCTAAAACAAAAAAATGAAAATTCAAGTTGGGATAATAACAGTTTCCGATCGTGCTGCTGCAGGTCAGTATGATGACCTGGGAGGCCCACTGTTGCGTGAAGCTGCGGATGGATACGGATGGGAAGTTGTGAACGAAGCGGTGGTCTCTGATGATAAAGAACAGATTCAACG
>CAZHJW010000091.1:0-9410 GCA_964533265.1 uncultured Pedosphaera sp. | reverse complement strand
ACGTTGGCGGCAGGGGCAACCATCAGGCAGTTTGGAGAGTTCCCGTTATCCAATCGTAGCCTTTTTCTTCTAGCTCCAGGGCCAGTCCTTTGCCCCCAGATTTCACGATCCGGCCATCATGGAGTACATGCACATAATCGGGCACTATGTAATCGAGTAACCGCTGGTAATGTGTGATGACTAGTTGAGCGTTATCCTCTCGCTTGAGCTGATTTACCCCATTGGCCACGATTTTGAGTGCGTCAATATCCAAGCCTGAATCAGTTTCATCAAGCACGGCAAATTTGGGGTCCAATAAGGCCATTTGTAAAATCTCCGAACGCTTCTTTTCTCCCCCTGAAAAACCCTCGTTCACTGAACGCTTCAGCAGTGATTCATCCAGTTCGAGCAACTGAATCTTCTCACGCATGACCTTGAGAAAATCGACGGCATTCAGTTCCTCCTTCCCATGATGATCCCGAACGGCGTTCACCGCAGCACGCAGGAAATAGGTGCTGTTCACGCCAGGGATTTCCACAGGATATTGAAAAGCGAGAAAGAATCCCTCGTGCACCCGCTCCTCAGGGTTGAGATCAAGCAAATTCTTCCCTTCATATAACACCGAACCATCGGTGACATCGTAACTTTCACGGCCAGCCAGCACCTGCGCCAATGTGCTTTTCCCGCTACCATTCGGTCCCATGATCGCATGCACTTCACCCGCATTTATCTTTAAGTCAATTCCTTTGAGAATCTGATTCTCTCCCACTCTGGCTTGTAGATTTTTGATTTCTAGCATTGTAAATCCCTATCCCACGCTGCCTTCGAGACTCACGTCCATAAGTGCCTGCGCTTCCATTGCAAACTCCATCGGCAACTCGCGGAATACCTCTTTGCAAAAGCCATTCACAATCATATTCACCGCGTCCTGTGTCTCAATGCCTCGAGCGTTACAATAAAAAATCTGATCCTCACCAATCTTCGAGGTCGTTGCCTCGTGCTCCACTTTGGCAGTGGAGTTCTTCACCTCGATGTAGGGAAAGGTATGCGCACCGCAGCTACTTCCGATGAGGAGCGAGTCGCACTGGGTGAAGTTACGGGCGCCAGCAGCATTTTTACCCACTTGCACGAGCCCTCGATAACTATTCTGCCCTTTTCCTGCCGAAATGCCCTTACTGATAATCGTGCTGCGCGTGTTTTTACCCAGGTGAATCATTTTTGTACCGGTATCAGCTTGCTGGGCAAGATTAGCGAGAGCCACGGAGTAAAATTCTCCAACCGATTCCTCTCCTCGCAAAATAACGCTCGGGTATTTCCACGTGATTGCTGAGCCAGTCTCCACCTGCGTCCAGGAGATTTTGGATCGCGCCCCTTTACAAATTCCACGTTTGGTCACGAAATTAAATATTCCACCAAGCCCCTCCTCATCACCAGGATACCAGTTCTGCACGGTGGAATATTTAATCTCTGCATCGCCAAGAGCGACCAACTCCACCACCGCCGCATGCAGTTGATTCTCATCACGCATGGGAGCGGTACAACCTTCAAGATAACTCACTTGACTGCCTTCATCAGCCACAATCAGTGTGCGCTCAAACTGACCGGTCTCGGCAGCGTTAATGCGGAAATAGGTGCTCAATTCCAAGGGACAACGTACTCCCTTGGGGATGTAAACGAACGAGCCATCGGTAAATACGGCTGAGTTGAGTGTGGCAAAAAAGTTGTCTGTGTAGGGCACAACCGAACCAAGATATTTCCGGACCAACTCAGGATGATTCTGTACCGCCTCGGAGAACGAACAGAAAATGATGCCATGCTTGGCCAATTCCTCCTGGTGCGTCGTGCCCACCGACACACTGTCGAAAACCGCATCAACCGCCACACCAGCCAATCGTTCTCGCTCATGCAAAGGCACTCCCAGCTTATCATAGGTTTCAAGCAACTTTGGATCGACCTCATCCAGACTCTTCGGGCGATCCTTATCCTTCGCCCCCGGCGCCGAGTAATAACTGATGGCCTGATAATCAATCGGCTCATACTTCACGTGCGACCATCGCGGTTCCTCCAGCGTCTGCCAATGCCTGAACGCCTTCAAACGCCACTCTAACAACCATTCAGGCTCTTCTTTCTTGGCCGAAATATGACGAATGACATCTTCATTGAGTCCTGGCGGGAGTGTATCGGTTTCCACGTCGGTGTAGAAACCCCACTTGTATTCCTGTCCAACAAACTGATCGATAACCTCATTCTCACTATTCACGAGTTTACCTTCTTTTTCGCGCAATCCGGACACAAACCGCGCATATTCATCTCAACCTGAGTCACTTTAAAATCGCGCGGGACCTTGAAGCCACTTTCACGCGGTTTGGCTTTTCCTTCAAAATCTGAAACCCCACCACACTCCTCACAAAGGAAATGTGCGTGCTCATGCATGTTTGGGCAATAACGCGTAGCTGCACGATCCAAGTGCATTTGTTTCACAAGACGATGCTTTACCAAGGCATCCAAACAATTATACACAGTGGCCATTGAGATATCAGGCTTCTCCTGTTTAGCCCTAATAAAAATTTCGTCAGCTGTCGGATGCTCCTTCGCTTGATCCAATAATACACCATACACCACGTTCCTCTGCACCGTCGGTCGCAGCCCAGCCTCGACAATACTTGAATCTATTGCTCCGCGTTCTCGGTGCGACGGTACAAACACCGTGCGTGCCTTTACGTTTTTCATGCGTTAGAGAAACGGTTAATCAATTAAGTGAGATAGTCAATTATATTTAGAATAATTCTAAATTAGATTCTCAATAAGCCGAAAGAGGCTATGCTTTATGTGCTGAATTCCAGAAAGCCCGCTCGCCTATAACTCTTTGGTGGTGGCAATCTGCTGGTTAATAAGCTCAGCACCACGTTCAAGGAAATCATCGCGTGTGAGCTCGCCATCTTCCAGCTTCTTGAGTAAACCTTTTTGGGCGGTATAATCTTCATTTTCTACACCGGCCCGGCTTTGCAAAATGCGCCAAGATTTTCGACGCTCAATGTGAAAGAGTACCATCTGACGGCTGACCGTATAGTACTTGAATTTCCCATTGACCTCTGCTTTGAAGTAAACGCCCCAGTCGGGCACGTAGGCGTGGTGGCTCTCATCAAACACACGGCGATAAATCACATCCTGCTGTGTAATGAGAGTGAGCATGTTATCCATGTGTATGAACTCGCCGGACTGAGCCTCTGGAATTTCCTTAAGATGACGACGGAAGCGTGCTTCGGTGGTGGCCCAGTGGGCCACGGTCATGTTGTATTTCTCCCCGTTGGAAGGGTACTTAGTTTCCCACCAGTCACGTTTGAGGGAAGGATTCCCTTTGATCTCAAACCCTTCCTGCAAAGTCTCACCCACACGCGGGTTGTAAATGAATTCTGGCATTCCACGACTATCTCGGATCATGCGAGCCTGATCAGCACTCATATCGTCCGCCACCCCGTGTTCTGGTTGGCAGGATGTATAGCACTGGTAAAAAGCGGTGCCTCGGTATTCTAGCCCATCGAGCATCGCCTTGTACAATTTAGCTGAATTAGCCATGGACACCTGCGCGATGTAAGGTGAACCATGACCAGCAGTAAAGGTTTCAGCAACGCTCTTCTTCTCGATGAGCTTACCTTGTGAAGCAACCCCAAACTGATTCATGTCATACCCGCCCAGCATGTTTGAGCTATCCGAATTTTGTCCGCCCGTATTGGAATACACCTGCGTATCGAGCATGAGCATCTTAACATTCGGTCGATTCTGTAGAATTACTTTAGAGACATTTTGATAACCAATATCGCCCATCGCCCCATCCCCTCCAATGGCCCATACCTTGGGCAATTCGCGAATCTCCTGATCAGTCATTAGGGAGTCGTCTAGGTGAGTGAGTTCAAAGTATTCACGTTCGCTGCCCACGTTGTCCTCACGCTCGAGCAGGGCGGCGGCCAAACGCTCAGGTGTCACAGAACGACGAGCATGGTTCAGTATGGCCGATTCGCCGATCAACCAGCTAATAGTTGCGCCATCCTGAAAGAGCGAGTTCATCCACGGATACGGATGCGGATTAGAGGGAGGCGTGGAGCCATACACTGTATTGCAGCCGGTGTGGGCACCCATGTACATCGTGCTCATCCCGTTGGCCATACGACCGTCAATAGCCTGCAAATCCCGGTGGTTAAAGGCGTCTTGGCGCAGCACAGTCACCAAAGCATCGATGATTTCCTGATCAGAAATCTCACCATGCTGGTCCAAACGGTGGGTGGTGTCCTCATCGTTCTCTCCACCTAATCCCATCACCACATGCGCAACACTGCGCTTAAACCAATTGTACTCTTCTTCATTCCGTGTCTTGAGTGCCTCGAGTCTAGTAATCCCAGACTCTTCCAGTGCTGATGCCTTCACGCGTAAACGTGCTGCTTTTTTGTGATACATTGGCCGCATATAAGCCTCAGTCACCGAAGCAGCAGCGCGCAGCACACTTTTTTCGCCACACCCGGCACAGGCTCCATCGCCGGACACCAGTGCCTCATAGTTTCGCCGCACCATAAGGTGGTTGCGCAGAGCAGCCTCACGGGAGGCTTCCGGGCTTTCGTCCTGGTAAAGACCAAGGAATTTCTGATTGGTATCGGGCAATAGTCGGCTGAACACCTGCGCGGTGGTGAGGTCCGCATTAAGCTCTGGAGTTTCCTGTGTCATGCGCAGAGCGTCGTGATCACCACACACCTGCACACACTCACCACAGCCTTTACATAGGTCACTTACGAAGATGGAGAAGATGCCGCCATTGCCTGGATTCTTCTTCTCAACACTGCGGTAAATGGCTGTAACGTCGTTATATGCCAAAGGTAGCTTATCGATAATGTGGAGGAACTCGTCACGCGCCACAACGCCAATACTCGTGAGCTGATTCACCTCGGCCCTCAGAATGTCTTTAAATGGCTCCTTACCCTTGGCAGCAACAACCTCATTCATCTTGGCACGACAGCGCTCATCCAGACCAGCCACTTCATTCAGCAGTGCCTTGGCCGCTTCCTTGTCCCCAACATAGTTCCGTATTGCGGTAACGAGAATGGTGCTGAGATCCTGCGCCGTATTGGGGAGTGCCGTATCAGGGCAGGCAGTGATACATTCCATGCACTGGGTGCAATTTTCTGCGATATAAACGGGCGTTTCGCGACGAGCGACATACTTACTCTGCGTCGCGCCGCTACCTGAGCCCATCACTGCCAGACTCGCAAAGGCACCTGAGGGCTGGTGATAACCAAGGTCATTACGGAATTCAGAATCAAACTTCTCCATGGTCTGAAATGCCGCACGCTCCTCCTGCCCTTCGGGCATCGCACAACTTGGGCAACCACTTGCTTCACAACCTGCAGTCGCGGGCATCTCTGTTTCAGCAGCAGTCTTGGGCGCCAACATTGGATTACGCATACTGGAGGTGTCAGCGTCTTCAATCTCTCCGTATTGTATCTCCACTACCCGTTCAAAACCCCCAACCATGACCTTCATATTCGATTCGACGACCGCTTCACCAAATCGACCAAATTTCTTCTTATACTGGTTGTGGACAATCTCGCTGTACTCCTCCTCGCCAATATTGTGGTCCTTGAGAAAACTCGACACCTTGAAGAAGGCTCCCAAAAACGTGTTGCCCTGCATACGCAGCTGTAAATCCGCACGATCTGTCGCCTCCCGGGCAATATCAAAGCCGGGCAGGATGAATACGCGGATGCTATTTTCCTTAATAAACTGCCGGTGTTTGGCGGGGATGCGTTGCCAGGCCGTTTCGGGTGTTTCACTCGACTCCCACACTATGCTGCCGCCCTTGTTTAAACCTTCAAGTGGGTTGGCGTGCGTAAAGGCCTTTGGGTCGCAGCAGAGCACCACATCCACATGATTGAGCTCACAGTTCACCTGAATGAGTTCGGGAGCCACGGTGAGGAAGTAGTTGGTTGGAGCCCCTTTTTTCTCTGAACCATACTTTGGATTAGCCATGATGAAGAGCTTGTCTTCCAACTGGCCAAGATCGTCATAGGTTGGGTTGCGTTCGGATATAATCTGGCCGAACTTACCGATGATCTCGCCGAGGTTTTTACCGGTGGTGATCATGCCCCAACCTCCGATCGAGTGGAATCGCACCGCAATCGCGCCATCAGGCAGCAGTGAAGGGGTGTCCTTGGAAATCACGCTATAAGGGTGATCAATGCCGAGAGTGAAATAGGTTTCGCCATCGGCTGCCGTCTTGCCATCTTTGCGAGCCGTTTGGCCAGTGGCAAATTCGTACGCTCCCATGGTGTGTTCAGGGCGGAAATCACGGGAACCGATTCCGTAACTACCACGAAAAACGCGGGGCGTTTCTTCCGGTGTAATACGGGGCAATTCACCACCGTAATTTGCTGCTTCCTGTCCCTTACTCAAGGCAGTACGAATATCCCGACCGATCGGATTATCGCCCGCCAAGCCTTCATCCGTACGCTCAATCACAATCACGTTTTTCTTGCCTCGCAAGGCATTAATCATCGCTGCCTCTGGGAAAGGCCGGATAACATTGATATGGATGGACCCCACCTTAGCATTACGCTGCTCACGCAGGTAATCGCAGCCAGCCTCAATGTTTTCGGCCGCACAACCGAGAGACACAAACACCGTGTCTGCATCCTCCGTTTTGTATTCCTGAATCAGCCCATAACGCCGACCGGTCAGCTGGGCAAATTCCTCATAACACTGCTCAAGGATACCGAGAATGGGCTCATTGAAATTATCCCGGCGGGCCACCACGCCATTCATGTGGTGTTCCTGATTCTGCACCGGCCCCAGAAGCACCGGATTCTTGAGATCCATCATCTCGGGCACTCGACGGCGCTTTGGGCCAAAGAGTTCGCGCTGTGCCTCAGTAGGACAATCTACCTGATCATCAGGGGCCCCTAGATACTCACGCAATAAATCCGCTTCAGGTGCGCGGTAGGTCCGCTCTGAGTGCGTGGTAAGCATGCCATCCTGAATATTCATACCCGGGTTGAGCGCCATCTCGTTGGCTTTACGAAGAATAATGGCCTGGTCAGCAGCTTGCTGAGCATCGCGCCCCATTAGCATGGTCCAACCCACGTCGAGCGCAGCATAAAAGTCATCGTGACCGCAATGCACATTTAACGCGTGCTTGGTAAGTGCTCGCGCACCGACTTCCAATACCATGGTCGAAAGTTTGCCGGGCGCATGATAGTACTGTTCCATCGCATACACGATGCCCTGACCAGAGGTGAAATTAACCGTGCGTTTGCCGGTCATCGCAACCGCAGTGGCACCGCCCTGTGCAGCGTGTTCCCCTTCTGCTTCAACAGATAATTTTTGATTACCCCAAACATCCAAAGCTCCCTCAGCGAAGGCCTGCTGATAGATTTCCCCACCCTCGGTAGAGGGCGTAATTGGGTAATACACCCCCCCTTCGGTTATCCGTGTTTCTACCCACTGGGTAACCAGTTGGTTGCCGTTACATGTCACCGAAACTCCCGGATACTTCGGCTTATCAACACCGGACTGTACGGGCGTTACTTCCTGTTCTGCGGTTTGGTTTGCCATCTCGTAAATTAGCTAATTTATCCTTGGTATTATAACGGGTTGGACAGAAGGCACAAACACCTCCTTTTAAGGAGATTACTGACAATAACGCTGAGTCCGTCGACAGGTTTGCATGTGCATTTCGCTCTCGCGGTAATCAAGATTAGCGGCGTGGTCCCCTTGTTGCAATCCTAATTAAACCGCTCAGATTGTTTGCAAAACGCCCAAAAACAGTCAAAATTGGTCGGTGCTTACTGTATCCGCAATTGGCTCACTACCTCGTTCGAGGCAGCATCCTTATGAAGCACAGTTGGATGCGTTGGAGGATGTGCTATGCGCGGACACCATCGCGCAGGTCCTTGGAATGGCTCCGCTCCATTCGGTCGCCGACCTTGAAAGATTACTCGAACGCTACCGAACAACCCTACTCGAACCCATTGAATTGCCGGCTATTACCCGTGTCAACATACAAGCCTTGCGCGGGCGCTCCGCTGAATTGATTGCCCAAGATCAGTCTTTTGCCGGCATGCACCCCGAGTGGCTATTACTGATGCCCGCCAGTACACGCATTGGTCGTGACTACCTGAATCGCCTCCGACCCATGCAGGATGAGAGGGTCATCCAAAGACTCATTGAAGCGGTAAAATACGACCGAACCCCAGGCCACCACCTTACAGTGTTCGGCCTCACAATGGCTGTCTTTTCCATCGCCCGAAGACAAGGGTTAACTGAATACGCCCAATTTGCATTGAATGCCGTCGTGTCCTCCGCCGCCGAAAAATTGAAGATCACCCAAGAAGAGCGGGGTTATTTACTGTCCAGATCCCAAGCCCAACTGCCCCAATCCATCAGCCGCCTGATGGCCTAGTTAGATTAGGTCATATCAACGTTTGAGTATACGCTCTGAACATCGTCGTGATCCTCAAGGAGCTCCACTAACTTGTTCACCTTATCCAATCCGGCCTGGTTGGTCACTTGTGCAGTCATTTCGGGCAACGCTGTAATTTCTGCGGTCTCCATTGCGATACCTTTTCCCTCGATCGCCTTGTGGACGGCTTCGAAATCCTCTGGAGTCGTTAATATCTCATAGCCCTCTTCTTCGGATTTAAAATCCTCAGCCCCAGAATCTAACGCCAGCTCCATCAACTCATCCTCATTTGCATTCTCACGGGCAATCATGATCTGACCTTTACGGTGGAACAATCTGGAGACCGAGCCCGCCGTAGCAAGTTTCCCGTCATTACGAGTGAGGATCGCTCGCACATCTGCCGCAGTCCGGTTACGATTATCCGTGGAGATTTCACATAAAATCGCCGCGCCATGCGGACCGTAAACTTCGTAAGTCAGTTCCTCGAATTTTGCTGCTTCCCCTTCGCCTGTACCTCGCTGAACAGCCCGCTGGATGTTGTCAGCGGGCATGTTCGCCCCGCGTGCTTTAAGGAGAGAGAGCCTCAAACGCGGGTTCATGTCTGCATCACCACCTCCGAGTCGGGCGGCTATAGTGATTTCCCGCGCTATTTTCGCAAACACCTTGCTGCGCTTGGCATCCATGCGCGCCTTGGTGTGCTTAATATTTGCCCATTTACTGTGTCCAGCCATGAATAAAAGTGACAGCTCAGTGAACACCAAGGAAACCACCGGCAAAAGAAAAAACTCGTGGCAGGTCTTGCCTACTTGGCAGGTGCACGGCCGGTATGCCGAGCATTCTGGCCACGCATCGGCCACGGGCTTTTGGCGGGGGAGGAGTACACACCTCCTATAGAATCTCCCGTTTCAAATTCCCATAGCTTGTACCCAGAATTGCAATTGAGGGCATAGAGCTAATTGTCAGATGACAAGACTTAAACCGTGCAATC
>CAZHJW010000090.1:0-9420 GCA_964533265.1 uncultured Pedosphaera sp. | reverse complement strand
CTGTGAAAAACCAAGCGTTTCAGTCCGCGCATGAGGCCGCAGACCCTGCATGTGCGAGCCCCTTACATAACGGATACACCCATTTCCTTCATCCACTTCGTCCAACGCCAACCACATGGTCAGTGCCCGGCAGGGTTCAATCATAAAGTAGCAGGCATCCTGATGTGGCGGCGTATCCTTTCCAAGGCTGGGAGGCTTATTGAAATATTGAAGGTTTTTGCCAATCACCGGTTCACCTAATAGCTCTTGGGCCAGTTTCTTCGGCTTATCATTCATCATCCGCTCAAAGAATGATTCATGCTCATGGAGTCGCTGTATTTGTTTCAGGCTAGAAGGATTACTTTTGTCCTCAAAAAAAATTTGTTCTTGCGGCAACACGGGGATACGCATGGTAATAAAACGCTCCAACTCATCCTCAATATTCAGCAATTCTTCCTCCCTGTAAAACGAGGGTAGAACCAGAAATCCATCCCTTTCAAATATAGCACGAGAACCCATATTAAAGCGCTGCTTGACCCCTCTCCTTCGACTGCGTGTGTAGTGTGAGATTTTCAAGATTCTGTTGCGGCCCTGGCAAAAAAACACTCACCGCATAACCGACTATCAGGCAGGCCAATAGCCCAATGGTGGAATAAAGGAACCCATTGGTATCAGTTGATTGCCAAATCCAAATCATCAATCCGACCCCGGCAAATAATCCGACAAAAGCCCCCGTGGCATTCGCCTTGGTCGTGACAATCCCCAGTAAGAACAATCCTCCCAAAGCCCCCATAAACATGCCAATCACTTTAAAATACTCGCTCATCAACGAGCGAATCTCTGGACTAATAAAAAGCAAACCCGCCAGTGTCCCAAGCACTCCCATTACCAGCGTGAGGCCGCGCGCGGCCTTGAGATAACCCGCCTCGGAATTGCAACGGTTAAAGGGTCTTAGGAAATCAGTAACAATAGTTGTAGCCGTAGAGTTCATACTGGTGGAAACAGTCGATTGAGCGGCTGCGAAGATGCCCGCCACAATCAACCCCGCCAAGCCTGCCGGTAATTCCGTGCCAATAAATAACGGGAATACTTGATCGTTTTGAATTGTGGGATCCAGTTGAGCGGGGTTCGTGTGATAGAACGCATATAACCCCGTGCCGATGAAGAAAAATAACAGCGCGCCAAGCGCAGCCATAATGCCATTGGCCCAAATAGATTTCGCGGCGGCCTTGGTGTCTTTGGTGGTCAGGTAGCGCTGCACCACTGCCTGGTCGGAAGTGTAGCTGGATAAATTCTGACCAAGTCCACCGAGGATGATTACCCACAACGCCAGCGTGGTGAAACTATCCGATCCAAAGTCCAGATTCACCAGCGTCATTTTGTCATTCGCCTTGGCCAAGTCGAGCATGCCACCTAACCCTCCCTCTATTCCGCCCATTAAAAAAAAGATCGTTACCACCGCCCCGCCGAGCAACACAATAGTCTGAATGGTATCGGTCCAAATCACCGCCTCAATCCCTCCAAGTGTGCAGTAAACCAAACAAAGTACGCCCATGATCATCACGCTTTGCTCCGCCGTTAAAGGGGTGACCGCCGAAAGGGCCAATGCCGTAAGTGCCATCACAATCCCCATCCGACCGATGTGAAACAGGGTAAAAAGCCCACTGCC
This sequence comes from uncultured Pedosphaera sp., assembly GCA_964533265.1. Lineage (GTDB taxonomy): Bacteria > Verrucomicrobiota > Verrucomicrobiia > Limisphaerales > UBA1100 > UBA1100. Next base: position 7,772 of record CAZHJW010000090.1, on the reverse strand, counting down.
AAAGAGCCGAACAGGCATACTGAAACGTTTACCCAAATATTCGTAGGCGCTAGTGGCATCAATACGCCGAAAAAAAGGCATCGCTCCGTAAATCGCCAGTGGTGCCACTACGGGGATCATTAGAACGCCGATGTAAAGCAGCCAGTCGGTGGAATATACCAGTGCTGGCAAAGCCACGTACGTCAGCGAGCTAAGCATAGTGGCATAGATCGAACAGGCCGCCGCCCACCATGGAATATTTTGCCCACCACGAAAGTAATCATCGGTACTCTTGTTTTTGCGCATGACCCACACCCCCACCCCCACCATACCTAGTAGATACAATACCAGTACGGTAAAATTGACTGGCCCGAATGAAGACTTCTTCTTTTTGACTGTATAACGCCAGACTTTAGTCGTGCGCACCCGCGGCTTGATTTCGCCACTTGCAATAATGATGTCTTCCCCCCATTTCACAGCGTGGGTAGTGACGTGATTGGCAGGCAAAGGCCCTGCATCTATCCATGTGTCTGTGATGGTATGGTATGCCCATGAACGCTTAGGAAAGCCCGGGTGGCTTTTCACAAAATTCTTGTCCACCAAAATTTTCTTTAACAACTCCCCGTCTGCCCCACCTACTACGAATATATGTGATTGCCCCACACTAGCCGCTGATCCTGCCATAACCGGTTTGGGAGCTGATTTACGTGTGCGCCATGGATCACCTTTTCCATTGGCAATACGCGAAGGGCTAAATTCGTAAACATCGGCCAATGCCACGATCCCGGCATCCCCCGAGACATCCTCTTTCTGATAACGACCTCCAATTAGGTAAAGACACATCTCACGGCCATTGTGTTGTGCTGCGAGCTGGTTATAGGCACGCGCTTTGCCCGGAAAACCGGGCAACTGCTCCCACGTTGCATCGGCCTTGGATATATCCAAGCGCCACAAAACATTCATCGCTGAATCAAGACCGCCACCAGATTGCCCCCCAGCAACGTAAACGGCTTCGCCAATCAGAGCAGCAGCACCGTTCGCACACGGCTTAGGTAAAGAAGGTAGCTTGGTCTGCTTGAGCGCCTTCCCATCCCATTCCAAGCGGAAAACATCGTCATAAATCTTCTCGCCATTATTTCCCCCAATACATATCACTCCGCTCTTCGTAGAAACGCACATACCGTACCCGGTAGGTTTATCTATCGGGGCCACACTTTTCCATTCGTACTCTTTCCCCTTACGCATTAGCACCCATGCATCCTGGTGCCATACCTTAGGCACCTCCCACAAACTCGCGCCTTCGGGCACAGGGAAATTCGCCCCACCTGCAATAATTAGCGCATCATTGTGTACCCCCACAAATGGGCCGGCCACACCGATGGGATCAGGCAAATCAGGAAGAGGTTTCCATTCAAGTACCTTTTCAGACCCCCAAACAGGCGCAGCCAAAATTAGGGCAAATCCAATCAGGCTATGTCTGAGGGGCAAAGGCAGGTGACCAGAAAATTTCACGTTTCGGATAAATTATTATCACAGGAGAAGTGAATATGGATGATTGCCCGAAGAGAATCCAGTTGATAGAGTCGAAACATGATCTCCGTAGGCAGGATAGCCGCGATTATTTCCGTATTTTCAGCCTTCTTCCTTAAGGGCCAAAGTGCAAAGGAGGACTACAACACGTTAGCTAAAGACCTGCAAGTTAGGGAACTGAGCACCCTGATGTTTGCCAAGTATAATGACGTAAACATCAATAAGATTGAGGCTTTCCTCAAAAAATACCCCAAAGGGCCTGAACGCGAAAAGGCTCTCTATTTGCGTGCCTATTCAATCTGGAGTCTGCACCGCTACAAGGAAGCCCCACCCGCTTACGCGGCTCTGCTCAAGGAATTCCCAAAAACCAAGTTCAGCCGCATTGCGAGAATCCGGGAAGCTGCGGCCTATCTATTCAGCGGGCAACCTGCCAGAGCTCTCCCACGACTGGAAGCCCTACAAAAAGATTATCCCGATCGTCCTGAAATATATGCCCGCGAATTGGCCTATACCTACTCCCGTGTGGGCAAGCAAAAGAAAGCGTTGGCCTTTATGGATGCAGTGGAAGCAGAGATGATCTTCAAGGGCAACGAAAGGTTGCTGCCTCGTATTAAAAGCCACTTTGATAAAATTAGATTGATCGGCAAGCCTCTGCAAAACTTCAGAGTGAAAAACCATCACACTGGAAAAATGATCAGCCCTAAGACCCTTAAAGGCAAAGTAGTCCTCATCGATTTCTGGGCAACCTGGTGTGGCCCCTGCGTCGCGGAACTTCCTAGCATCAAAGCCGCTCACAAAAAACTTTCTCCAAAGGGCTTTTTGGTATTTGGGGTAAGCCTGGATGACAATCAAGAGAAGATGGAAGCCATGGTCAAGGCACGCGAGATGAACTGGCTTCATCATTATGATGGGAAGAAATGGAAGAACGAACTGGCCGTTAAATTCGATGTGCACAGTATCCCTGCCAGCCTCCTCGTCGATCGCCAGGGGATTGTCCGCGCAGTTAACCTGCGCGGAATAGAAGTTGCCACGCTGGCCGGAGAACTCCTTAAACAAAAAAACTAAACGAAATGAGCAGCTCGAATCAGGAAAATCTCGAATCATTCCTAAGCATAATTAATACCATTGTGAGCAATAACCAAGGGCCTATCCCTCCCCATTTGACTCCTCTGCTTGAAGGCAGCAATTTGCCAAAGACTGATGATCTGGATAAAGCTATTGAAGAAGCTGGCCACGCACTGACCGATGAACAGTGCGCTTGTCTCTTCACCAATATTGTAAATGTTTCATTCAAGGAAGGCCGAGTGCAAAACCGCCCTTTGTTACATAACGCAGAAAAGAATCTCCGAATTGACTCAAGCGATGCCCGTGAAGTTATTGACAGCATCGGAAAGCAATTCCAAATCGACCAAGTTTTCACTGAAGATGAAGACTGGGGTCTCTTTTGTGCCGGACTGATTGCAATCGGACACGCTGATGGAAATCTCGCACCTAGTGAAGAGGCCTACATTGAACGTTTAACGTCGGAAAGCAAACACCTCGAAGCCGGTAAAAAGATTAACAGTGAAAAAAACCCGGAAGAACTAGGTGAAAGTCTCGCTGATTTAAGCACTCGTCAGCGCCGATGCCTTGCCGCCCACTCGATCAACATGATGTTTGTTGACGGAGAATGGACCGGCTCAGAACAGGAGTACTTTGAGCTTGCCTCCAAAAGAATGCGTCTCTCTCGATTTGAAGAAGATCGACTAATGAAGGGGCTGTGGACTCTGCAGAACCTAGGCGTATTCACCTAAGGTCTAACCAAAAAGCGAGTGTAATTTTTTAACCGGGAAATTCTTCCCAGGGCAAATCGTCTGTTCCTTTTTTAATTCGCGGTGAACAAGGAATTTCGCCCGTCCTTTTAGTGTAGTATTTTTGAGATAATCAATCAGAGCGATCAGTGAAGCCTGCTGTTTTCGAGAAACCCACTTCTTCTCAAAATTACCCACCACACAAATGCCAATGGAGTTTGCGTTGTAGGTTTCACTCTTCACGTGGCCGCCTTTAATCTGACGCAACCAGCGTGAACCAACCTCCACTTTACCGTCCGCCGAACCGTTGGTGCCGTTGCAGATCACAAAGTGATAAGCCAACCCATTTTCCATTCCACGGCGACGATGGGCAGCGTCAAAAATCTTGCCGTTGCCATTGTCCGTCGCGCTATGGTGGGCAATTATATTTTTCCACTTGGACGCATTGATTCGCGGGCGGTTTATGGTTGTGAGTGGCAAAGTAGAATACTGCGCACGGAGAAAGATTTTCTGCCCGGGCATGATCACATCAGAGGTCAAGCCATTCCAAAGCAGTAAACTTTTGACCGTTACTCCATACCGACGAGCAATAAGAGTTAAATTCTCATTTTTACGAACGACGTGATAACGCTGCAAAGAGGCAGCCGACATATTATGCGGACTAATCAACGCCCAGCCTCCTGCAGAGAGGCTCACCCTCTGTATAGACTGTATTAAAAACTTACGTCGCGATTCCTCCATCGGCTCGGTAAAACCTAACCAAAACAGGCCTTGGAGTCGAGCTTCTGCCGATCAGGTTATTACCATTTTTCGAACAATTCTTTTAAAACCAGTTGAATAAACTCACCCACTTCAGGCTCTCCTGTAGCTCTTGGTCCAGCAATATTCAGGATATGAACATCATTTTTTTGTATGAAAGCACGAAGTCGCCCGGCGTTTTCAATTGGAGTTTGAAGAGCGGATATATGAAGGCAGGGTTTGTCGTACTCAGCAGCCAGTTTCATCGTCGCCAATGAACCTCCGGTCAAATTCGGCTTTTGGCTGAAGATTACTGTCGCATCTGAATCTCGCACATTCCATCCGGTACGTTGTAAATAGTCCGCTTTAGGGGTTTCCATCAGGTTATAGAGTGTGTCAATTGGCCCATCCTCAGCCAAACGACCGGCCGGACACCAGCCGCTGTGTGGAATACAATTGGCAATAGCCCAATCCAGTGCCGCCCGATCGGCCCCTGTCTGACCTCCGGAAACGATCTTTGGGAAATCCATACATCATCAAAGCCAATGCTCGCCAAGAAAGGCGAGTTGATTGTATCAACCCACATGGCCAATCAACCCAATATACTTTGGATTTGTACTGACCAGCAACGTGCCGACACGATCGGAGCTCTCGGCAACAAACATGTCCGTACACCCCATATTGACGCACTTGTTGAACAAGGCACGGCGTTTACCCACGCCTATTGCCAAAGTCCCGTTTGCACGCCCAGTCGTGCATCTTTTCTGACCGGACGCTATCCACGTACTACCCGTTGCCGCCAGAACGGACAGGCCATTCCAGCTACTGAAAAGCTCATCAGTCGTCTTCTTGCTGATGCAGGCTATACTTGCGGTCTAGCTGGTAAACTCCATCTGGCAACATGTGCCGATGGAGTGGTTGAAAAACGTATTGATGATGGTTATAAAATCTTCCACTGGTCCCACCACCCTCAGCCCGACTGGCCAGAGAACGCCTACACCCAATGGTTAACACAACAAGGCCAAAACTGGGAGAGCCTTTATGGTGGAGAATCCACGCCCTACGTAAAAGAGGGGATTCCTGCCGAATACAGTCAAACCACCTGGTGCGCCAATATGGCTATTGATTTCATTCGCGAGCAAAAGGGGGATCCGTGGTTCTTCAGCTACAACTGTTTCGCCCCACATCATCCTTTTGATCCCCCTGCTGACTATCTGGCCCGCTATAACCCTGAAGAACTACCACTGCCCAAGAGTCGTCCAAATGAAGCCGCAGGAAAAACGACCTATCAGGAACTCGACAGCGAATTTGCCCATAGTGACCCCAATAGCTACCACGTCGCGGCCATGACTGATAACGACAGGCGCGAAGTAACCGCTGCCTATTACGCAATGGTTGAACTCATTGACGAAAACGTCGGACGCATGGTCGCCACGCTTAAAGAAACCGGCCAATTTGAGAACACAATTGTTATCTTTATGAGCGACCACGGCGAGATGCTCGGAGATCACGGAATCTATCTCAAAGGCCCCCACTTTTATGAGGAAGCAGTGCGAGTTCCCCTGATTTTCAGCTGGCCCGGACAGTACTGTAACGGTCTGCGAGCCGATGGGTTAACTGAGCTTACTGACATTGCCCCAACTCTGCTTGACTCAGCAGGTCTTGAACCTCCCCCATTCATACAGGGAAAGACCCTGCTGCCGGTTCTTAAAGGACAAATGGATTCGAGTAGTCATCGCCGTTGCGTATTTAGTGAGTACTATAATGCGTGGAGTCACAAACACAGTTATGGAACCATGTACCGGACCGACTCACACAAGATGATCGTCTATCACGGCACTGATCAAGGTGAACTGTATGACTTAACGAACGACCCGGATGAATTTGACAACCTTTGGCACAACGGTTCCAACGCCGAGTTAAAAATACGGCTCCTCAAGGAGTCCTTTGACGCCAGCGTGTTCACCATGGATCCCATGCCAGAACGTGAAGGCCCATTCTAGCCCCTTTCTATAAACCCAGACATACGGCCTTGGTTTCAGTATAGAGACCAAGAACCTCGTGGCCCATTTCACGGCCCCAGCCGCTTTGCTTGTAGCCACCAAAAGGCAGGGCGGCATCAAAGATGTTGTAGCAATTAATCCACACGGTTCCCGCGCGCAAACGCGCAGCAGTACGATGAGCCTTCCCAATGTCATTAGTCCATATACCGGCGGCAAGCCCGTAGGTGCTGTCATTGCTGCGACCGATAATTTCCTCGATGTCATCAAAAGGGTCAGCCACTACCACCGGACCGAAAATTTCCTCGCGTACAATACTCATATCATCACGAGCATCCTTGATAACGGTGGGGGATACAAAATAACCCTGTTCTCCCCGGCGCGTACCACCAGTAATACAAGTGGCGCCGGCTTCTTGTCCGGCATTCATGTAGCCGGTAACACGGTTGAGCTGCTCATCTGAAACCAGCGGCCCCATCTCAGTATCCCCTGCGAGCCCTGGACCGAGCTTGATGGCCTCAGCAGCAGAAGAAATACCGGCTACCACATCATCAAAAATGTCCTTTTCCACGTAGAGCCGCGAACCAGCACAGCAGCATTGACCGTGATTAAAGAAGATAGCACTGGCTGCCCCGGCAATCGTTGCTTCCAGATCTACGTTGTCCTTGAAAATGATATTGGGTGATTTGCCGCCCAATTCCAGGGTCACTTTCTTCAGGTTACCCGAAGCGGCATTCACTATCATCTTACCCACTTCGGTTGAACCGGTGAAAGCCACCTTGTCCACCTCATCATGTACAGCTAGAGCCGCACCGGCGGTTTCCCCCATGCCTGTAACAATATTTACCACCCCATCAGGCACTCCCGCTTCCTGAATAATTTCACCAAGACGCAAGGCTGTCAGCGGAGTTTGTTCAGCAGGTTTCAAAACGACACAGTTGCCAGTGGCTAGAACCGGCCCCAACTTCCAAGCAGCCATCAGCAGCGGGAAGTTCCACGGGATAATCTGCCCCACCACACCCACCGGCTCACGCATGGTAAACGCATGGAATTTTGCACCCGGCGCGTAGGGCACAGATATGGGAATTGTATTCCCTTCCAGTTTGGTGGTCCAGCCAGCCATGTAATGAAAGAGGTCGGCCGAAAGCGGAACATCAGCAACTTTAGCCACCCCCATCGGTTTGCCATTATCAAGACTCTCAAGTTCTGCCAACTCATCGAGATTCTCCATGATGAGATCACCAATTCTCCAAATGAGTTTACCACGGTCACTGGGCGTCATCGTATTCCAAATATGGTTGGGATCATCAAACACTTTGCGTGCCGCAGCCACGGCCCGGGCGATATCCTCAGAATCTCCTTCAGCAACCTGGGCAATCTCCTGACCACTAGCGGGATTATAAACGGGGAATGTTTTTCCCGAGGCAGCATCCTGCCATTTACCATTGATGAAAATTTGGCGTGGTGACTGGAGAAACTCCTGCACACACGAAGAGGGTTCAATTACGGGAATATCAAGAGGAGCTGTAGCAACCATGGGAGTCCTTTTATTTAGGGTTCAGTCAAATTCTAACCCCATCGCAGAGAAGCGCAAGCTCCTCATGATACTAAAAGGAATGGATCTATATAATTTGTCTGATGGGCTCGGCTCCCTCAACCCCAACCAGCCTTTGATCAAGCCCCCTGTAGAAGTAGCTTAGTTTGTTGGGATCGAAACCGAGTTGGGTGAGCACCG